>CAMTOX010000339.1 GCA_947074225.1 uncultured bacterium | reverse complement strand
CCATCTCACACCGCTATTCTGTAGGATATACCGTCAAAGCATATAGCTCGTTTTCCACCTGTCGATCCTGTATCCCAGAAGGGACACGCATTCGTAACGCAAACTGCTGTTCCATTTCTGGAGTAATTGTCATATTCATTTTACCCTCCCAAGGATAAGCAGTCGTTTGATTAAGATTAATTTGGTTGTGATCAGTTTTTATATCAGCATCGCTTTGGATGTAAAGATTGACATAAATATCATCTCCTTGAGTAGCATACATATAATAAGGTACAGAAGCTACAAATCGAGTAATATTACCCGGACAGCAAGCACAACCAAACCAACTTTGACGTTCATGTTGTCCCATAGATTCCAAAGGATTATCATAAAAGAATATGTAATGCTTCATGAAGGGAATCCCTATTTTATAGATTTTCAAGGCGGAAGAAAAGGTCCTATCTATTATGATGTGGCTTCTTTTGTGTGGCAAGCCAAAGCGAACTACTCTGAAGAGTTGCGCAAAGAGTTGGTCGACACCTATTTAGATGCCTTGAGTTGTTATATGCCGGTTGATCGCCACTATTTCCGTAAGCAGCTACGCCATTTTGTACTTTTTAGAACCTTACAAGTGCTAGGTGCATATGGTTTTAGAGGCTATTTTGAGAAGAAGCCTCATTTCATACAAAGTGTTCCTTTTGCTATTGACAATTTACGTCGGTTATTGCACGAACCTTTCACTGAATATCCATATTTGAATGAGGTGTTAGAACAGCTCACACAGATGCGCCAGTTTACTGAAGCTATGGTAGAGAAGCGATTGGAAGTTCGTATTTATAGTTTTGCCTATAAGAATGGAATTCCTACAGATACTTCTGGTAATGGTGGTGGTTACGTGTTCGACTGTAGGGCCATAAATAATCCGGGTAAATATGAACATTACCGCCATTTTACAGGGATGGATAATGAGGTGATAGAGTTCTTAGAGAATGATGGCGAGGTATATAAATTCTTAGACCATTGTTATGGTTTAGTAGATAAACATGTGGAACGTTTCTTAGAGCGTAAGTTCACACATCTTATGGTGAGTTTTGGTTGTACAGGGGGTCAACATCGTTCGGTCTATTGCGCAGAGCATTTGGCCGACCATTTGTCCAAACGTTACGATATAGATGTGAAATTAGTGCATCGCGAGCAAGGGGTAGAAAAGAGTTTCTAATATGAAAGCAATGGTATTTGCCGCCGGCTTAGGCACACGATTAAAGCCCTACACCAACACCATGCCAAAGGCATTAGTGCCAATTCAAGGAGAACCACTCTTGGGACATGTGCTTAGCAAACTTGGCAAAGCAGGGTTTGACCAAGTGGTGGTTAATGTGCATCATTTTGCCAATCAGATAGAAGAGTATTTGGCCAATCACTCCCAAGGGGTAAACTACACCATCTCCGACGAACGTTCTGAACTATTAGAAACAGGTGGAGGTATTAAGCATGCCGAAACGTTGTTAAATGGATCGGGAGCTTTTTTAGTGCATAATGTCGATATATTGTCGAATATTAATTTGGCGGAGTTCTATTATAAACACAGTCAAGATAGTGTAGCTACGTTATTAGTAAGTGAACGTCATACTGAGCGTTACTTGCTTTTTGATAAGGATATGCGTTTAGTGGGATGGACGAATGTAAAAACCGGAGAGGTGCGTACTCCTTATGCCACATTAGAGGTGGAGCAATGCCGGAAGTTGGCTTTCTCTGGTGTACATGTTATTTCCGATTCTATCTTTGAATTAATGGATAATTGGAATGGGAAATTCTCCATTATAGACTTTTACTTATCGGTATGTAAAGATGTTGTTATAAAAGGTGTTGTGATGGATAATGTGGAGATGGTTGATGTGGGCAAACTGGATAGTTTAAAAGTGGCCGAACGCTTTGTAGATTTGTACTATAATGATTAGAAACCTTTCCATACAGAGCAGATTATGGTTCTTATATATGGGGTGATAGCGCGTGTTCTCTATTTTTAGCGTTAACTTGTATGGGGCGCTTATTAGTTCCGTGCCTTTAAAAAGATTGGCGCAATGAAGATATATAATTAATAGATCTTCTCGGTCTAAAAAGAGTATTTGACCTTAAGTGGCTTGTTAATACCAGTGATGAATAGTTGTTCTTTTAGCACTTAGTCTATAAAAGTGATATAGACGTCGAATTTTAATAAGCAAAAGATGAATAGTATAGAAAAAGAGAAACGCACTATTGAACGTTTCATTTATTATTATTGTAAATGTCAGCATGGTTCAGAAAAAGGTGAGTTATGCCATGCGTGTAAATCTCTTTTGGCATATTGTATAGAGCGTTTGGATAGTTGCCCTTTTGGCGATGAGAAGTTGTCGTGCCGTCAGTGCCAGGTGCATTGTTACGATTCCCAATATCGGGAAAAGATACGAGAGGTAATGCGTTATTGTGGTCCTCGTAGTATTTGGTTTATGCCAATGGGTTATATTAAGCATTGGCATAGAGAGTTTAAGAAGAGTATATAAAAATTTTAGAGATGATTATTGATACACATTCCCATATTTACGATTCGGCTTTTGATGAAGATCGTGCCGAAGTGATTAGTCGTGCTAAAGAGTCCGGAGTTGGGCATATAGTTCTTTCGAATGTAGATTCAGAAACTATTGCTCCAATGAATAGCCTATATAATAGTGATACATCATATTTTTCCATGGGTATTGGGTTACACCCCTCTAGCGTCACGCCCGTGTTTGAGCAGTCGTTACAACAAGTTCGCCAAGACTTGGAGCGTGGATTGTATAGTGCTGTTGGCGAGGTGGGAATATATCTTTATGGTGATACTCAGTAGAAGGCGTTGCAGAGAGAGGCTTTTCGTAAGCAGATAGATAT
>CAMTOX010000338.1 GCA_947074225.1 uncultured bacterium | reverse complement strand
CCTATAGTGTGCGTATATGTTACGCGTCCAACCCATCGCACCACTATAGCTCAAGCACTTTCCCTACAAGACGCGCTTCCGATCTATGCATCACTACAATGGCTGTTTGCGACTTCTCGCTTTTATTTATAGGCTCATATAATGCCGCCGACTGCCGGCCCAAATCTACATAAGAGGCTGTAAAATCTTTCTGTGCCGTTACAAAAGCCTCCGACAAGATACAGAACAGGGCAAATATGAATATCTTTTTCATCTCTTGTAACTTTTTTAGTTCATACTATTTTATCCAAGCATTAACAATCTCACCAATATATTCCGAATGAAGAGGTCTATTGCTATACTCTTGTTTTGGCACATCGCCAAAACCATTGGTGTCAAAAGGAGCGCCATAGAGTTTCTTACACTCTAGCACCAACCTACCCTCTTTAAATATCGGATTCCCTAATTCGGTAAATTCAACCGTCAATCCAGAACCTTTCATCTTATCTTCATCACGTCCCGACACCGTTCCCAAATAGGTCAATGCATCTTTATAATCCGGAGTCAATGCCGTAATGGTAAAATAATCATTATCCTCCATTAATGCATGTGTAAACCGTCGTTTCTCAACATATACTGTTACTACTGGTCGTTCGCGACCCCATAAAACACCTATACCACCCCAACCAATAGTCATGGAGTTCATAGTATCGGCATTTCCTACCGAAAGAGCTAAGCCATTACTAAAAAGAGTAAACGGATTTTCGCGCATCTCTTTAACATCTAATTTCTTCCACTCTTTCTGAGTCACAGCAGTTGGTATAGTCTCCGCATTGTTGGCAGTTTTTCCATTCCACACCTCATAATGTATTGACTCTGCATTCCATTTATCTTTGGGGGCTGGAAATTCTGCCGGATACCCTATAGGAATAACGTTTAAAGGTACAATATCTTTCGGAAGCTCTAAAAGTTCTTGAAAGAAAGTCACTCTTTCGGGCAACGGATAAATACCACACCATACAGCACCTAAACCCATGGCATGAGCAGCCAAAAGTAAGTTCTCTGTGGCTGCAGAGGCATCCTCAACCCAATAGTCTAGACCATTACCCTCAAAAGTACGATTCATATCGCCACATACCACAATGGCCAAAGGAGCATCTTGTGCCATACGCATGGTACGCATATTTTCGGAGATGATACCTAAAGTGTTTTTATCTTTTATTACAACAAACTTCCAAGGTTGCTTATTACCAGCAGAAGGTGCTGCCATGGCAGCACGAAGCATCATCTCTATCTTTTCATCTTCTATGGGTCTCAACTCATAGGCTCTTACACTTGTTCTACTTAAAATATTATCTATTACTACTGAACTATCGGAAAGCTCCTCAACACCTCTTTCTGCTACAGAAGGAGTCTTAATAGCTAAGCGTACACATATAGCAACCAAGGAGAGTGCTAAAACAATGTTTATTACTAAAAGTTTATTCATAATTATTTATTTTTTAAGAACATATGGAATAGTGTTCCCGTTGGACAAACAAATCTACAATAGGGACGAGTTATAAAAAAAGACAAAACAATAAACACAACAGCTATGATAATAACAATTGGAGAGGCTTGTTGAAAAAGAAAAGCACTGAAAGGTTCATAGTCCATCCAATTGAAAGTAACACCACAAAACATAATAACAATAAGCACTGCCCACAACACATTACGGAAGTAGTTTAAGAAGGTTATCGTTCTGGCCGATATGGCCCATTTACGTTTAACACAACGTCCGGCAATCTCTTGCAGCGAACCAAATGGACAGATCCATCCACAATAATGACCTCTTTTTGAAAATAATGGAAGAATAAAAGCTGTTATTATTAGCAATATCGGAACAATAGATACCCACAAATTAACACCATTGGAGAGATAATTTATTAGTAAAGAGTAGGAGATAAAACTGCCACTCCAAAAACCAAGAACCACAACATTGAGTATTAACTGATATAAGCGGTAGCGCGAACCTTTAAAGAAAGTTGGAATAATGCACCCTAATAATATTACTACAATAGCACAAATGGTTTTAAAAGAGAGCTCTTTAGTGCTCTTCTGCACAGAGAGCTCTCTATCTTGAGCATAAAGCAACCCTCTTACAATATTTTCGCGAACGGCATTAGACGACAAAGTAGCACCCGATACCACATCTATTGGAGTAACGAGAGCATTAGAAACACGCATACCTACCAATCTGGCAATGGAAGGATTATTCTTTACCTCATCAAAGAAAGATGGCGTCTCAGAGTTAGGTAAGAAATCTATTTGCTCAATAACACCATCTTTAATGGTTATTTGCAAAGGAGTTCTTCCACCATAACCCATTATGTCGCCAGCCAAATCGTAAGTTGAGATAACCATTTCACCATCACTAATGAAACGTTCTGTTGACTCTGTAGTTAGAGAACTGGCACGTAAATCATGTCCAATTACTTTATTATTCCTATGAATAGCAATACCGAGTAAAAGTAATATACAAGTTAACAGCCCAAGTAATTGTTGTAGTAGTTTGTATTTCATTTCAATTTATCTTAATCAGCACAAAATTAAAAGTTAACATCGCCAGAAACAAGTACTTACTAAAATGTTATATAGTAACAAAAAAGAGCACAATGCTGATTATCAATAATTTAAAAACAATGATATTGAATTAATTATGATAAATAAATAAAAACTCACACCTAATTAGCAGCATAGAATAACCTCTTAAATTGAGCGTGTCTATATTAAATTGCAATTATGGCCGCTTACAACCACACCCTTATTTCAAGAAACATTCTAATGCCACAGCAAATACCAAACTGCTAGAAAAAAGTAAAGGAAGTCTCTCTATCCCAGAGACACGCCCTGTCTGTCATCATACCTACCACTTATCTATGTGTCGATATAGAGCCGACTAC
>CAMTOX010000337.1 GCA_947074225.1 uncultured bacterium | reverse complement strand
CTTCGCGCAATGCCTGCATAGCAGTGATTATTTCATCATAATCAAAATCTTCATAACGTCCTCCTGCAGCATAGTCGGCAGCATTACCAGACAACCAGTCATAACGACAGCTCCCACTAAAAACTTCATTCAAATCGCCATTGGCTCCATAAAGCTTCATACCAATGGTATTTAATTGGTTAGCACAAAGCTCTTCAGTGACCAATCCATGAGCCAATTCTCCATTCAACACTAAACGTGCTTTGGGCTGCATGGTGAAAGAGCTGGACATACCACAGTTGGCATAAGCACTTGTGAAGACATCAGGATCTGTGCCTATAACACAATGATAAGTCATAGCCGATTGGAATAGATTATCATTGTCGTGTAAAAGATAGTAAATCTCTTTAGTGACACCCTGTTCATCGGTTTCTATAGTTATGAAAACATTACCGGGATTTGGTCTTTGACCAGACAAGTAAAGATTACGTTGTTCTGCATATAACTCTAAACCTGTTTTACCATTGGCAGGAGCATAAACGTCATAAAGACGTGAAGTTGTACCACGCATAAAAGTTACTTTACCATAAGGCAGGCCTGAGGTTCCTTCATAATCTAAATTCATTACAGAACTATCATTATTTTGAAGTTGATAGAAGATATCGGCGCTGCTCCAATTGATGCCCAAATCAAAACCATCAGGATCCATTCGTACCATAATAACTTCGTCAATCTCTTCGTTCTCATCAGACGAACATGCAACACCGGCTTGATAAATCATCAATGAAGGCACCTGCATATAGATACAAATATCGTCTATGGCAAAGTCATTTCCGGAAGCATTTTGAGCATTGTTTACAATACGCACACGGTAATCCACATAATCTGTCTGAGGCATCATCACTTCAAAAAAGATATGTTTCCATACACCTCTATGACCGCTATCATGCGATAAATCGCCGGTGTTATAAGTGGCTATATCATCTTCAGTGCCATCATTATTTACACCTACTACAATAAGATTCAAGTTTGGATTGGTACCGGTTCCTAAATTATTTACCCAAGCCGATACATACATACGTGTACCGGGACATAAAGAGCCATCGCTAAAACGCAAACTTGCTATCGTACCCGGTTTGCTACTGGCATCGACATACAGGAATTTTCCACTTTTATCAGAACCATTGCTTTTATAATAAGTTCTATCGTAAATACCTTGTTCTAAAAAGCTATGAGTATTGTCGGTTACAGACATAAAACCATACTCTCCCCAATAAACACCACCATAAGAACGTTTTGCACTATTATTTAACCACTCCCAATAAAAGAATCCATAGCCTGCCTCATCCCATTGCAATGGGGTATTAGCATTGCCATTAAAGTTCAATCCGGTAACATATTTCTAGTCTTCCAAGAGCGCAGTTTCAGAAACCACTCCACCAACTTTAGGACCAATCTCATCTACATTTTTATAATTAACAGTAAACTTAGCAATACCTTTACCTCCGACCACAAGCGTATATATCACGGTCTCTGCTTTAGAGTGAGAAGTACTAACCACACGGTTATTCAAAGGAGATAATGAAATGGCACTTCCATTCTTATACCACTGTGCACCGCTAGCTAAATTATAATTTGAGGTATAATAGTTATTATTACTACCTTGATATTCAAACATAGGTCCAAAACGTACAGTTTGTCCCACAGGTGCTATAATATTATATTCTTCTAAATAGTTACCATTAGTAGCGCCGTTGGTATTTCCACAACTATTCAACTTCGTAACCATCTGCTGAGCAGGACGTATTTCATAAATCACACGTTGAGATAAAGTGGGTTCTATTTGTACTTGACCGCTGGTATTAGTGGTCATATCTCTATAATACGATAAGTCACAAGCCACCTCAGCTATAATATCACTGTTTACATCTTTACCGGCAGGCATTGAAGAAGGAGCTCTATATGTTGTATTAGATGCTGAAGCATTATAAATACCCTTATTGCCATTCAATTGAGTGCCGCCGATATTTATGCTACCCACTGAAACATTTTCATCTGTATCATACTGATACCATCTTGAATAAGTAAATTTTTCTTCAAGTAATTCTAACACTTTTGAACCGCCCAGAGGTACGTAAATTACAATACGCTCTGTATGCACTCCCTGCATTCCATTCTCCATCAAATCACGACCTGAGTTACCTTTTTGGTGTTCAAAAGCAGATACAGCCTGTGTTACATTCACTTGAATACTGGTACCGGCATTGTTCGTTACAGTCACCACTGCACTTTTAGGAGTACCACTGTTTGCCGCAACATATGCACATACTTGGTTCTTCTCTTTCCAAGGACTATAAAAACCGGTATTAGAACTTGCAGCGTTATACGAGATATCGAAAGTACGACTGTTAACAGTAGCTTGAGAAACCACAGTAAAACATTCATTTGCACCATTCAAACCACATACTAATGGATTGGGAGAGGCTGACAAATTCAACGAAGCAGTACTGAAACTAAAATTAGTTTTTTGATTAGATTGAACAGTAAGAGAATATCCGGAGTTTTGATATCTTAAATAATACGTTTCACTGAATATTATAAATGATACTGTCATTGATAAAGCACCAGATGATTCATTCCAATACACTTTATTGTCTGACATTACAATCTCATACCCAAAAAAATTAGATTGATAGTTCAAATATTTTCCTGAAGAAAGGTTTTTCAGTGCATATTTACCATTAGAACTCTCTACGAGCCACAATGAACTCTCAGAAATATCCTTTGATTGAACTGCGTAAATAGAATTATCATTAGCAGTCATATAATTATTACCACTACGAATAGTCACAACAGCTCCATTGGAGAGTTGTCCCCATGCCGCATTTGAGAAACAAGATCGGAAGAGCACACGTCTGAACTCCAGTCACATTCAGAAATATCGTA
>CAMTOX010000336.1 GCA_947074225.1 uncultured bacterium | reverse complement strand
GCATTTGGCAAAGTACTATTCAAATAGTTTGCACCTACATCGCGAGCGGTATAACGTCCTGAACGATCATGATCATCCCAGTTTTCGGCTGCCATAAGAGCAGGTACACCTAAACAAAGCACCGATGCAATGATTGAACTTGGTGTTTTAGACAAAACACGATTCAGAAGATCATATATAAACATCACCCCAATGCCTATCCATATAGCAAAAGCATAGAAAGAACCGGCATATGCATAGTCACGTTCACGTGGCTGATATGGTGTTTGGTTCAAATAGAGTACAATGGCTAAACCGGTCATGAAGAACAACACAAATACCAAGAAGAAATGTTCCGCTCCTTTACGTTTTTGCATCAACTGCCATACGATACCTAACAAACCTAAGATTAATGGTAAGAAGTAATAACGGTTATGACCTTTGTTCTCTTTATACGATTCCGGCAATAAAGACTGATCGCCTAAACGTGCATTATCTATAACTGAGATACCGCTAATCCAGTTTCCTTTATCTAACTCGCCATGTCCTTGCCAGTCGTTCTGACGACCTACAAAGTTCCACATGAAATAACGCCAGTACATAAAGTTTATTTGATAGCTGAAAAGATATCCTAAGTTCTCACCCATGGTAGGCTTTACAAGTACTTCACGGTTACCACAACGATCCACAGGAATACGCTGACCTTTAATATCTACATATTGTTTATACTGGTTAGCATGCGATGGACTATATAGACGAGGAAAGAGCATATTAAAACGACTATCGGTTTCATAACCCACCATTTTTGTTCCCGTTACAATATATTTATCTTTCTCGTTCTCATTACTCTTAATGGCACGCGACCAAATCTTACCGCCTTTTTTCTCTACAGGAATACATTGATTGCCCACTACTTTCAACTCCTCCGGAGCAGAATATACTGGTCCATAGAAAAGAGGTCGGTCGCCATATTGTTCACGGTTCAAGTACGATTGTAAACTAAATAAATCTTCTGGAGAGTTTTGGTCCATAGGGGTGTTAGCCATAGAACGTATCACAATCATACCATAAGAGGTGTAGCCCACAAACATCACCATAATGCAAAGCAATATTACATTGATCCAACGACGATTGATGTTTTTTACAAAATAAAGTATAGCACAGATGCCTATGATTACAAAAATACCTATCCAAACACCGCTACCAAAGAAAGGAATACCCACTATGGTCAATGCCAAAAGGAAGAAGATACGTACCAACCATTCGCTTTTTGATTTTATGCTTATCCAAATAGAGGCTACTAACACACAAGCGGTCAATATTAAATAGATGGCAAAACCGCTATTGAAAGGCATAGACAATACATTAACACAGAAGAGTTCAAACCAGCTTCCCACCTTAACAAAGCCAGGAATCATACCATAAAGTATGGCAGCCAATATCACAACCGACACTCCAAACGCAATGATTAATCCTTTAAAGCTAAATGGATATTTACGGAAATAATAAACCAATACAATAGCAGGAATACAAAGTAAGTTCAATAAGTGAACCCCAATACTTAGACCCATTAAGTAAGCTATCAACACTAACCAACGTTCATTACCCTCTTGGTCGGCCACATCTTCCCATTTCAAGATACACCAGAACACAATTGCTGTGAAGAAAGAGGAGTAAGCATATACCTCACCTTCTACTGCCGAGAACCAAAAAGTATCTGAGAAAGTATAGGCTAATGCACCCACCATACCGGCTCCCAATATAGCAATGGTATTGCCAACACTCAATTCTTGACCATTGGCTGTGATAAGACGGCGCAACAGATGTGTTATTGTCCAATAAAGGAATAGAATAGTCAAGGCGCTTAGTATGGCCGACATGGCATTTACCATCATGGCCACCATAGTAGTGTCGGGAGCAAAGAGAGTAAACAGACGGGCTGTCATCATGAAGAAAGGAGCTCCGGGTGGATGACCTACTTCTAATTTATAGGCTGAAGAAATAAACTCACCGCAATCCCAGAAACTGGCTGTCGGCTCGATAGTTAATAGGTAGGTTACTGCTGCTATTAGAAAGGCAACCCAACCTGAGATGTTGTTAAATAGTTTAAATCGCTTCATAATGATTTAAGCTGCTACACATTGGTGGAACCAATAGGTAGTTAGATTTTTAATGGTTTATATTACGCTTCACTTTTAATCGAATTACAAAGATACAATTTTTTATTTAATGTATAACATCATTCTCACTTTTAATACTATCCCTAAAAAGTCTGACTACAAAAGTAACTCTAGCGGACTATTATATGAGATTCAATTATTAATAACTTAAGTTTTAAGGCGCCATAGTGAATGAAAATAATACGCATCATAGAATTAACAACCATGGGCTTATACAAGAACAAACATCTAACTCTAAAATTTGACAATCAAACTATTACAATATACTCATAGTAACAATGCACTGTTATTTAATGCAGAATACAATAATAAATATCAACACATTTAACCTCACAGGCTATACACATTATAAACCATTGTAACTGCCCAACATTACGCACATTCATCACAACATCTCCCCCTACATTCGTATAATTCGTGTGTATTTATTCGTGCAATTCGTGTGCTTCATTCATTCGATTTCGTTAACAATATTAACAAAGAGAGAGGCATTGCAACAATACCTCTCTCGTTATATCTTCTTCAACATTTTAATCTCTCACCTCTTTTTGCGGGTAATCAATGGTATAGTGTAACCCTCTGCTCTCTTTGCGTCGGGTAGCCTGTTTAATAATTAAATAGGCCACACTAATGCAGTTACGTAGTTCGCATATTTCACGACTCACTATGGAACGGTCAAACAAACTTTCCGTTTCTCTAAACAGAATCTCTAATCTACTCAAGGCACGTTTCAGACGTAAGTTAGAGCGCACTATGCCCACATAGCT
>CAMTOX010000335.1 GCA_947074225.1 uncultured bacterium | reverse complement strand
AGTCATTTATAGGGTTAATATAAACAACTTTTTTTAAAATTATCATCAAGTCGCTATCTAGAGGAGAATAGTCGAACAACCTTAACATTAAACCTTTGAGTTCCCTTGCAACGCCATGCGGCAATAAGCTTTTCCTTCCTCACTAGTCAATTCATAAAGCATATGCCCCTGATGTACCTCGGTTTTATAAAATACCTCTGTACCATACAAAGCCTCTTGGCTATAATTTACATCAAAACGTTCTATAGAGTGGTCTTTAAATTGTTCCAAAGCAAAAAGATCGAAGATCCACTGAACATACTTAAAACTATTCACATGTCCATTAATATCGATGTCGCTATACACTACGCGATGTAATACATGCGAATCTGAACTAATATTTGGAATACGCATAGGGGTTTCTATATCAAGTGGACTACCATCGACAAAGGCCAATAAATCTTTACGGTCAGTAAGATTTACCGGTCTGCGTTTCTCCTTATCAATTAATGACCATAAAGAAGTGGCACGACCAATAACTTCATCTTGTTCATTACGTATGATAAAATGACGAGTAGACACTAATGCTGTTATCGATTCTATCCATGTTTCAATTGAGAAACTACTATACTCTTTGGGATACTGATCCATTTCGACAGCCAAACGACTCAACACCCAAGCGAAACCTTCTTGGTGCATCTGCTCCATACCAAAACCACATTCACGTGCAGATAGACCTGCGGCATCTAAAATTGTACTACCCAAAGCTGAAAAGGTAAGCGATTTGGTATAATCTACTTCACGAGGATATACCTGAAACTGATAGCGAAATTTATAAGTTGACATATTAAGAAAAAAGAGAATTAATGTTTATCCAACTTTGAGTGCGAAAAGAGAATATATTTCTTAGCCAAAAAATTCCAAAGAGTTACAAGCACCGATGAACAGAGATTTGAGAAGAAATCATTCTGAAAATGAAACACTGAAGTAAACATCCACATAAACAGATTCATCAAACCCATACCTACCAAACCTATCAAAGCAAATATGGCTACTTCAGCTCGTCGGTCGGAAATACGGTGTTCATTAAAAATCCATTTAATACTCAATAGGTAAGTAATCACTAAACCTACAGAAAAGCCTATGGTAGTGGAGATATATTTATCTAAGTCAAAATAATAACGTGTGAGAAGGAATAACAATTTATCGACCACAAAAGCTAAACCTCCCGACAGCAGATAACGTAATAACTGTAACCAGAAATTCTGCGTTGGTTTGGTCATAAACTGCATATAATATTCTTTAAGACTACTCATTAGATATATTTGAGGTGTTCTTTTTTGAGTCCAAACGGCGAGATGCCTCCTCTCTATTAAATTTAAAAAGATATGTTTCTGGATTTTCAGGAGCCCAAATCACACTAAACAAATCCATATTAGACTGAATAGCAGGTAGTAAATACCTATGAGTAGAGCTATATCCCAACTGTTCCAAAATCACATAATCGACCTTACGATTTACCAAATCTTGAATTAACTCATCACTATCTAAAGAGTATAAATAGCGAGTAGTCTTAACATTGGGAGCATAATAGCTAAATAATTCGGGTTTACGGCAACTCACAACAACACCTTTAGGGGCTTTGGAGTTCATTAATTTTGCTATAGCAAAATAGTTACTATATGCCGGATGATAAGGTTGTTTATTCTGTTCTGCAAAACGTTGCACTGAAGAGATTGAGGGCAAGGCCATAATCAAGAATAGCAATGGCCAATAGGAATCGTTCTTAATAGGTTTTCGAATGGCCAAAAGAATAAGTTTATAAACTCCTACATAGAAACATATATAGAGTATTGGTTCTATGGGAACAACATAACGAGCTCCATTACCACCATGCCACAAGGCAAAGAGTCCTATATTAGCAAGTAAGAAAGCTATAAATGCCCAACGCATCTTACCCATATTCCAAGCTCCCCAGAAAATAATAGCTACCACAATAATACCGGCAAATATGCCTAAAAAGCCTGATGGCTCTTGGTAGTTCAGTTCTAAGAAAGGAAATAGAAGCTCTCTAAACCCTTTAATGACTGTTTCATCAATATTAGTTAGTAGTTTCTGAAAGAACTCACCAAAAGTACCTATGCTACCCTCTTCTGGGCGCCAAGGATTAACCGTCATAATAGTTCCTAAATAGCGCGACTCTATTCCATAATAACTATTACGTAGCGACCAAGGCATTAAAAGCAATAAGCTTAAGAAAGCACTTGAAAATGCCGACCACCACTCTTTACGGAAAAGGTAAAATACAATAACGGCAAAAAGTATTGAAGCACCTACTGTACGTATATAGTAAGAACCCACGGCAGCAACAACAGCAATATAGAAATATGGAGAACGCCAGAAACGTTTATCAGTCGATGTTGCACTATAGCGATAGAGCGACCAAAGAGATAATGAGGTACAGAAAAGATAGCTCATCTCCGACATAGCTATACCGGCAAAATGCAGTAATTGAGGAGAGAAGCAGGCCAATACAGCTATACTAAAAGAGAGGTAAACCTGATTGGTCTCTTTACGTGTAATATAAATCAACAAAAAGAAAGAGGCTAAAAGAAATAGACCATTTAGCACTTTAAAGAAAAAGAGAGAATCCAGACCCAGACGCACAAAAAGGGACAAGATGGCAGGATATCCTGGCGGAAAGTGACTGGCAGGTTGAAAACCATCGACCGTATCGACACTATAACCATGACCTTGCGACATTGTACGCGCCAACTGAATATAAATAGCATTATCGCCATTTAAATCCAATTTTGTATCTAAAGTTAAGAAAAAAATTCCACCAAAAAATAGGATAAACAGACCGGATAATAGGAGTTGTTTCTTCATGGCTTCATTAGTTTGCTGAATTCAACATGCAAATGCAACTGAATTCTGGTTAATAATTTGTTTAA
>CAMTOX010000334.1 GCA_947074225.1 uncultured bacterium | reverse complement strand
TGCTAGTTAAAGTTTAATTGGAGTGCTGCTGTGCTGTCACCGATTGCAAATCGGCACCAGCGATGACCGGACATATTGCTGCTTTTTGTATACCCTATTATCTCTTTTTCTTCGCCTCAAGCCGGCTGGGCTTTTACTTTTTGACACTCCAAAAAGTTGCGGAGATATAAAGCTTCTATACGCAATACAATATTGATAAATTTATAGTTCTTGCTTTTGTATGCTTTTTGTTTTTGGTTGGCATCTTTATTCCTTACTTTGACTTACATAGCCCGCTATGCTTTGTCAAAGCAAAAAACAAATCTGCTCAACCAAAATTCAAAAATCATTTACAAAATAGAAACTTTATATCTCCTTACAAAAAGAGTCACCGCTGTAGTGTCTTAGGCTAAAACTAACCGACACTCACTATTTCGACAAAACTCGCTTCATACATTATCAACTTTTATAAAGTTCGGTAATAACGCTCAAACAGTTGTCGAAATGGCCGTTCGCTTACGGTTAGTTTCTTAACGCCACGCCACTAAGGCGGAGCCTGGTTAAAGAGACGTACGACTGAGATTGAGGTTTGGGTTTTGTGCGTGCTTATTGTTGCCGGCACCGATTGCAAATCGGCGCTAGCGTAAAAACCGAACAGCACTAACATTATTATAAGCACAAACACTCTCGTAGAGACGGAGCGTGCTCCGTCTGCAATAGTTTCATGCAGGGAATATACGTGCCATGTGATTTCTCTCTGAAAGAGAGCTTGTGAATAACCGTAGGTGAATGGAGCGATAGCGACATGATGCCTATGGTAAAGGGAATGTATAAGTCGTGCGCCTGAAGGGTGTTGTTATACTGCCGGCGCAATTTTACCTACCGCGCCAACAAACCATACCCTCCTATAAAAAAATGTGAGTTCTATTTTCGATAAACGAAAATAGAACTCACAACGGTTTTATAACGCTACTTTATGAGCAGTTTACCAGCTTACTCTTTCACTAGTTCCAGCACATATACTCCTTTAGGTTCTGCCACGAAGGTGTTGTCTAACCGATAGGTTTTATTAGTGAGTACATCGCGATAGGTAGCCCCTTTCTTGATAACCTCTTGATAGTGGCTCAAATTTACCGGACTCTCTTGGCTCACTCCATTCATAATAACCACCACCTGATTGTCGTTCAAGGTACGCTCGTAAAGATAGATATTATCTCTCAATTGAAAATGTTTCATCTTTCCGTTGGCAATTAACTCATTGCCACGACGCCAGCGTAAGAGTGTACGCATAAAGTCGAAGGTCTCTTGTTGCAGTGCTGTTCTGCCCGATGGTTCAAAGACATTCAAGCTATCGCCAGGCCAACCCCCTTGCATATCTAAACGGATATAGCCATAATCTTTTTTCGAAGAGCCATATGCCAACAGCTCTTGACCATAATAGAGTTGTGGTATTCCCGGAATGGTGAGCATTAAAGTCATTGCTTGTTTCAACGCAGAAATCTCTGAAGGCTCTTCGGTATAGAAGCGGCACATATCATGGTTCTCCAACAAGCGCATCACATTATTGATGTCGGGATAGACAAAGTCGTAGCTCAAATATTTATGCACCTTCTGCAAACCGCTGCCCCAATTGGTCTCTTCGGTAAAAGCATTGGGTGAGATGTTGTGCAAGGTGAAGTCCATTACGGTCTTTAGGTTTGTATTTTGGTCATTCATTGGGTGGTTTGCTTGCCATAGGGCAGCACCCAAAGGATTATCGACCATAATTTCGCCCACAATATTGAAATTCGGATACTCCTCAAACACACGTTTACACCATGCCGCCATCATATCACGGTCGGGGTATGGGTAGGTATCTTGACGAATGCCATTCAAATTGGCATACTCAATCCACCAGATAGAGTTTTGAATGAGGTAGTTGGCCAAATGCGGATTGCGCTGGTTCAAATCGGGCATTGAAGGGACAAACCAACCATCGGTCATGGTGGTGTAGTCGACATCCGAAGCATAGCTATCGAAGAAGATATTCTTATTGTGGTTGGTCTCAACATAGCCGTTGGTGCTGTTGAACCAATCTTTTGATGGAGGATCTTGCATCCACACATGTTTCACACCGCAGTGGTTAAAGACCATATCCATAATAATCTTCATACCATTTGCCTGTAACTCCTTAGCCAAGTTGGCATACTCTTCATTGCTACCAAAGCGTGGGTCTACATTATAGTAGTCGGTAATGGCATATCCGTGGTATGACATCTCGCCCATATCGTTTTCAAACACCGGAGTCATCCAGATGGTGGTAACTCCCAAGTCGTTGAGGTAACCAATATGTTGGCGCACCCCTTCAATATCTCCTCCATGACGTGCACTCACATTGGTACGGTCAATGAAGTCGGGATGTTTCACCTTAGCATCATCATTAGCCGGGTTGCCATTAGCAAAGCGGTCGGGCATGAGCAGGTAGACCACATCCGAAGAGTTGAAGCCCTCCTTATTGGCAGCACCTGCAGTGCGCTCCTTAAGCGTATAGGGATAGGTAAAATGTTTCTTCTTATGCTTGAAGTCGATGGTGAAGGTGCCCGGTTGCGCATCATTAAGCTCTAGGTAGAGCACCAAGTAGTTGGGACTATCCATTGTCACCACCTCACGCAAGGTGACACCCGGTTGGGCAATGGTAGGGGTATAGGCCGCTATATTAGGCCCATAAACCATAAGTTGTAGTTCGGAATGTTGCATTCCTGCCCACCAATAGGGCGGTTCAATCTTCTCAATAGGAGTTGAAAGTGGCTTGGCAGCAAAGGCCAAGGTACACAGACAAAGGATCTGTGCCAATAGAAAAAATCTTTTCTTCATGTAAAAACATTTAGGTAAAATGACATTAAAAAACTGAATGGCAGGTATTCAGAAACTTGCTTAGAAATTAGTGATAGCAAAGATAAGGAATTTAGGGGAGTTTGGGAAATA
>CAMTOX010000333.1 GCA_947074225.1 uncultured bacterium | reverse complement strand
CATACTATCTTCTCTTCGACGTACTTCTCAGCCTACTCTTCTGGTACGTCGGTTGTGTTCTGTTACGCACCCGCCGTCCACCAGAATCTACACTATAGCCTACCCTCTTTCCCTCCACGCCGCTCTTCCGATCTGGTGCTATCTTGGTACTGCTCATGGTACTTGCCGTCTCGTTTCGTGTGCGCGAATCGGTCTCTTTATTGATTGTGGGAATCATGTTCGGACAAATAGCTGGCTCAGTGGTGACATTACTTCAAAATGCAAGTAACCCAGATGCTCTAAAACTCTTTGTGGTTTGGACCTTTGGCAGTCTCTCGGCAGTCTCTTGGAATTACTTCTGGGTAATGCTTAGTTTAGTCATTATAGGACTTGTCATCACATTTATTATTCAGAAGTCCCTCAATGGTTTGCTGCTTGGCGAACATTATGCACGTGCCTTAGGCATCTCTATTTTGCAAACCCGAGTACTGATCATAGTCTCTGTGGCACTGCTTGCCGGTGCTACTACAGCCTTTACCGGGCCCATAGCATTTATAGGTATTGCAGTGCCTCACATAGTACGAGGTCTATTTAGAAGTTCAGATCATAGAATTACCATACCGGGATGTGTGCTTTGCGGTGCCGCATTATTGTTGCTTTGCGATATAGCCACTCAGCTGCCATCGAATGGTTCTGTATTGCCTCTGAATGCCATTAGCGCATTGGTGGGGGCTCCTATTATTATTTGGATCATTTTAAAACGACGTTCCTAACTCCTTTTATAGAAAGAATTATGCTTACTACAACAGATTTAACCATAGGATATGGAACACATATAGTTCAACAAGGGTTGAACTTGGAGACCCATTCACGCGATTTGATATGTCTTGTTGGTACAAATGGTGCTGGAAAGAGCACCTTATTACGTACTATTTCCGGGCTTCAGAAACCGCTCTCAGGTACCATTAGCATTGAAGGAAAAGAGTTGCGCAAACTGAATAATCATGAACGTTCACTGCTCTATGCCATGGTGCTTACCGATGCCATTTATGTGGAAAACTTAACAGTGTTTGAACTGGTAGCTTTAGGAAGAATACCTCATACTGATTGGACCGGTGCGTTGACGCTGCATGACAAACAGCTTATTACAGAGGCTATAGAACATGTAAATCTGACGCATAAGACACATGCATACTTAAATGCCATAAGCGATGGTGAGAAACAACGTGCTGTGATAGCTAAAGCTTTGGCTCAAGATACACCTTTAGTGCTTCTGGATGAACCTACAGCGCACTTGGATTTACCTAATCGGATAGAGATTATGCTGCTATTGCGTCGGCTGTCAGTAAATACGGGAAAGACGTTTATACTTTCTACGCATGAGTTGGACTTGGCTTTGCAAATGGCCGATAAAATATGGTTAATGACTCAAGGGCATATTGAAATAGGGATACCTGAAGATTTAATGTTGAGCGGTAAGTTTCAAAATGCATTTGGAAATAGCAGTTACCATTTCGATGAAGAAGATGGTCACTGTAAGATACATCATTTAATTGGACCTTTAGAGGTGTCGGTTACCGGAGTGACTCCTGCACTATCCTGGCTTAAACGCGCTTTAATACGTTGTGGTATTCAAGTGAGCGATTGTTCTGCCATTGAAATTATAGCTCATGAAAATGGGTTTAGCATTGGCGAAGCACAATTTAAAACCATTAGCGAGACACTTAATTATCTCTCAAAACATTATGCTACACTTTAATAGAGAAGTATTGAGAGTAAAAAAATAAGCGATAAAAATAAAACAACAAAGATATTTCTAACCATGAAACAATTATTATTAGCCTTTTTCATAACACTTATAGGAATAAGTGCTTTGCATGCAGAGACTATTTATCAGATAGATATTAACGATGATATAAATAGTAAGACGTGGATATATACTCAAAAAGGATTTAAAGAAGCAGAGAAAATAGGAGCCGATATGGTATTGATTCACTTAAATACTTATGGTGGTGAAGTGAAATATGCCGATAGCATACGCACCAAGATTCTTAATTCAGAGATTCCTGTGGTGGTATTTATTGATAATAATGCTGCTTCTGCCGGTGCCTTAATATCTATTGCTTGCGATAAAATCTATATGCGCAAAGGCGCCAATATAGGAGCTGCCACTGTGGTGAATGGAGGCAGCGGTGAGCAGATGCCCGATAAGTATCAAAGTTATATGCGCTCTACCATGCGTTCCACTGCCGAGGCACAAGGTAAAGACTCACTCGGAAACTGGGTGCGAGATCCCCTCATTGCCGAAGCCATGGTAGACCATCGCACTATTGTGCCCGGATTGATAGATTCTACAAAGACCTTAACTCTGACTACACTTGAGGCAATTCATTGGAAATATTGCGATGGAGAAGCCGAAAACATTCCAGAGGTGATAGCATTAGAAGGTTTTGAGCAGCCACATTATGAAATAGTAGTGTATAAACCTACTGCTATGGACAACATACTTGGTATTCTGACAAGTACTGTATTGCAAAGCATTCTTATTATGTTAATCATAGGAGGAATCTATTTTGAGTTACAAACTCCGGGAGTTGGTTTTCCACTTATAATAGCAATAACAGCTGCTGCTCTCTATTTTGCACCGCTATATATAGAGGGGTTGGCTCAGAATTGGGAAATCATTATCTTTGTCATTGGTATAGTATTATTGATTCTAGAGATATTTGTGATTCCCGGATTTGGAATTGCAGGAATATTGGGAATCTTATTCATGGTCTTCGGTTTAACCATGAGTTTAATAGACAATGTAAACTTTAATTTTGATGGTGTCTCGTTAGACAAGGTTAGCGAAGCCATATTTACTGTAGTTATGGGAATGATATTAGCAGCAGCAGGTATAATATACTTGTCGCATAACATAGGTTCAAAAGGCATTTTCAGTCGTTTAATATCGGAATGGCGTCGGGG
>CAMTOX010000332.1 GCA_947074225.1 uncultured bacterium | reverse complement strand
TGGATTGGCTTGCCGACCTACCTGAAACAAAGTTGGATACCGACCTTGTAGAGGTACAATTTAAGAATACACGTAAGGGCTATTTTGTTAATAGCACCCAGATACCTTTGGAAAAGGGCGACCAAGTGGCCGTAGAGGCAACTCCGGGGCATGATATTGGAATTATAACATTGACCGGACGTTTGGTGTTGAACCAAATAAAGAAGAACCGCATAAACATGGAGCGTTACGAGGTGAAACGAGTGTATCGCAAAGTGCGTCCGGTAGATATTGAGAAGTATGAAGAGGCGAAGGCTAAAGAGCATGACACGATGATACGTGCCCGTAAGATAGCCGAAGAGCTGAAGCTGAACATGAAAATTGGCGATGTAGAGTACCAAGGAGATGGTAGCAAAGCTATCTTTTATTACATTGCCGATGAGCGTGTAGACTTCCGTCAACTGATTAAAGTATTTGCCGAAGTATTCCGTGTGCGTATAGAGATGAAACAGATTGGAGCACGTCAAGAGGCAGGACGTATAGGTGGTATTGGACCTTGTGGTCGTGAGTTGTGCTGTGCTACTTGGATGAGTAACTTTGTTTCGGTATCGACTGTGGCGGCACGCTATCAAGATATATCGACCAATCCATTGAAACTGGCCGGACAGTGTGCAAAGATTAAATGCTGTGTGAACTATGAAGTCGATATCTATGTAGATGCTCAAAAAGATTTCCCATCGAAGGAGGTGACTTTGGAAACCATAGACGGTACTTTCTATCATATGAAAAGCGATGTCTTTAAACGTCAAATTACTTACTCTTCCGACTCTCGTTTTGCCGCCAATGTAACGGTGTTAAGTGTGGAACGTGTGAGAGAGATTATTGCGTTGAACAAGAAAGGTGTTAAAGTGGATAGTTTGGTTGCGGCGGTTGAAACACGACGTACACAACCAGAGTATCAGAATGTGGTGGGACAAGATAGTTTGACACGTTTTGATAAGACTAAAAAGAAGAACAACAATAAACGTAAAAATAATAAACGTAGAAATGGACCAGCGAAACCGCAAAATAATGCCGATAACGCTTAAAACAGTTGCGTTAACTCTCTTCTCGCTCTTTACACTTGTTTCGTGCCAAAATAGTACCCTCTTTCAAGAGAGTAAAACTTTGGCTAAAGAGGGGTGGGAGATAGATTCAGTGAGTTATTTCGATGTTAGAATTACCGATGTTACAAAACCTGTAGATATTGAGATCTTAACACGTAATAGTGCACTGTATCCCTATCAGAATTTGTGGCTCTTTGTCAATGAGCTAAGGCCAGATAGTACTGTCTTGACAGATACTGTAGAGATTTACTTGGCCGATAATAGAGGTCGCTGGCTAGGTTCTGGTATGGGTTCGTTGTATCAGTTAAGTACACCCATGAAGGTCTATTATCATTTCCCCGACACAGGTAATTATACCTTTGCTATTCAACAGGGAATGCGTAGTCAGACTTTAAAAGGTTTAACTGAGATTGGTTTAAGGGTGAAGACATCAGAGTATGTTCAAACACCGGTTATGGAGTAAGATAGTATGGGTAAAAATAAGTTGAAAAAGTTTGCCGATATGGATCGGCTACCTCACGTGTTTCAACTCTCATATAATGAGATTATGAAAGGTGAGCAATTCCCAATGAAGGGAAAGTGGAATAGTGAGTTCTTTAAGAACGATAACCCAATAGTGCTGGAGCTGGGCTGTGGCAAAGGGGAATATGCTGTGGGTTTGGCCGAACAGTTTCCCAATAAGAATTTTATTGGCATAGATATTAAAGGAGCACGTATGTGGACCGGTGCTACCGATTCGCTCGAGAAGGGACTAAGCAATGTTGCCTTCATACGTACCGGCATCAATGCCATAGAGCACTTCTTTGCACAGGGTGAGGTGAGTGAAATATGGATTACCTTTGCCGACCCTCAGATGAAGAAGTTGAACAAACGTTTAACCTCGACCTATTTCTTGAGTCTCTATCGTAAAATTCTGGTTACCAATGGGATGATACACCTTAAAAGCGATAGTAACTTCCTCTATACCTATACTTCTGCTGTAGCCTCGTGCAATAACTTCCCTATTGAAGTTCAAACAGAAGATCTCTATAACGAAATTAGTGACGACCCAATATTGGGTATCAAGACTTACTATGAGCGTCAGTGGTTGGCGCGTGGTATTGCTATTCGTTATCTAAGATTTCGCTTACCTCAAGGTAGTGCTTTAATAGAACCCGATATTGAAATTCCATACGACGAGTATCGGAGTTTTGGTCGTCAGAAACGTTCAGAGTTGGATTTGGGAAAATGATTTCACGATTCTCTATTTTGTAGGGTTCGAAATAGGAGGAATTTCGACTGTAAAAATGATAAGATAAATAGCAAATAGTATAAAAAAGCGTATATTTCCGGACTTAAAGCACCATACAACTAAATCTATTATTGTTATAAAATTTACAACAAAATGCAAAACAAAGGATTTGTAAAATTACTTGCAGCAGCCCTATTGTTGGTGTGTCTTTTCTATTTGTCGTTTCGCTTTGTTACATCACTTGACGATAACAAAGCGGAAAAGGGTGGTATGAACGTAACTTTAGAGGTTTCGGTTGCCGATATCGTACGTTCACTGTCGGGCTACAACAATTCGCCTATATTTAATGAAGCATTGGACGCTACCCGCATTCGTCAGGAGAGATTGGGTGATAATTTTTTGAAGATTTTCCAAGAAGAGTTTGAGAAAATAGACCCTAATGCCCGCTTGTCGACTATTTTTAGTACTTTAGAGCTTATAGATAAGATCCAGTTG
The DNA here is from genome assembly GCA_947074225.1 of uncultured bacterium. Classification (GTDB taxonomy): domain Bacteria; phylum Bacteroidota; class Bacteroidia; order Bacteroidales; family Paludibacteraceae; genus CAMTOX01. The sequence goes on along the minus strand of CAMTOX010000332.1, from coordinate 142 downwards.
AGCACTTCGAACGATGAGGTTATTAACGTGTTGCAACAAGAGGTGAATAGTGCTATCGACAGCTCTTTTAACGTGTTGTGTTCTCGTATAGACCAATTTGGTGTAGTACAACCAAACATTCAACGTTTAGATGTTGAGGGCC
>CAMTOX010000331.1 GCA_947074225.1 uncultured bacterium | reverse complement strand
ACAAGTTCACCTTTGCCCCATTAAACTATTCTTTTCATAACTTCCAGTCGTTTTGAATTGATAGAAATATAGATGGAAAAAAGGGGGGCTTCTTTATTTGTTACTAAAGTAGACCCCTTAAAGAGTTTGTTTTATCTAATTATAATCCGTGTTTTACCTTGTGCTGTTCATCCCATGCTTGAATGAATTTCTCTAAGAATGTCACAGTGCCATCAATACCAAATACCGATGTATTGATACATGCATGATAGCTTTCAGAATATCCCCACTTCTTGCTCGTGTAAAAATCGTAATAGATAGCTCTTTGTTTATCGCTTTTAATCATCATATTACGTGCTTCTTTCATGGATATTTTATTCTCTTCTGCAATGCGTTCCATGCGGTCTGCCTCGTCTCCACATACAAAGATGTTGAAGATGTCGTGTCTATCGCGAAGAACGAAATCTGCACAACGTCCTAATATTAAACATGACCCTTGAGTAGATAGGTAGTTTATAGCATCACTTTGAATCTTGAATAGCTCTTCCCCACTTAATCCTCCATAATATGGTACTCCATCCATAACGAAGTAATATCTGAATCCGAATAATCCGCTAGATATTTTTCCACGGACATTTTCGTCGACTCGTTCAAAAAGTTCTGCGTCTAATCCGCTGAGCTGTGCTGCCTTAAAGAGAAGTTCTTTATCGTAGAATGGGATGTTCAAGCGCTTTGACAACTCTTTACTAATATAATGACCACCACATCCCAACTGTCGTCCTATTGTTATTATCATAATAAATGACTATTAAGGTTGTTTATTTATATGATTGTTACTATTGTTTTTTAATTGTTCTGCCCGACAAGCATGTTTTAATGTATATAAAACAAAAAACAGTGCAAGTGCCGAAGATAAAAGGTCGGACAGTGGCATACTAATCCATACACCTTTAATGCCAAACCAATGTGAGAAGAGCAATAAAAGTGGAATTAAGAAGAGTACTTGTCGCGATAGTGCAAGTATTAATGCCGGTATTCTGCGTTTGGTAGCTTGCAAAAAGGCTATAGCAATAATTTGGAAACCTACCAAAGGATAACAGATAGGAATAACCCTAAATGCCTCTTTAGCTATTGTATCTAGCGCTTTGTTCTTGCTGAACATATTGCTCAGTAGGTTAGGAAATAGTTCAGAGCAAAGTAAGCAGAGTATCATAATGGCGATTCCCCATATTGAGGCCAAGGTTAATGTTTTTTTTATGCGATCATAATTGCCTGCTCCATGATTATAGCTAACTATTGGAATTAATCCTTTGGATACTCCTAAAACAATCATTAAGAATATATATAAGAATCTGTTTACTATTCCATAGGCTGCTATAGCATCTTGATCGTCTAATTTTCTGAGGCTAATATTAATGATAATCACTACAAAACATGCTGCGGCGTTCAGTGCAAAAGGAGACATACCTACCGAGAAGCAATCTTTTACAATTTTCCAATCTATCTTGAATATGCCTTTATGGAAATGTACCTCTTCGTTCTCATCGCGGAAACGCCATAACATCCATACTAATGCTATAAGTTGCGAAAGTAGCGTTGCTATTGCAGAGCCTATAATGCCCCATTTAAAGATGAACATAAAGAGGGCATTTAAACCTACGTTTAGTATGAGAGTTACAAGGGTTGCAATGAGTGCAAAGTTTGGATGTCCACATGCTCTCAGAAGTGAGTTAATACAGAAGTAGAGTTGTATGATGATACTTCCCGACAGAATAATGATCATATATTTGCGTGCGTCGGGGAGTGTTGCCTCTGTAGCACCAAAGAAGTAAAGTATCGGATTAAGAAATATCAGAGTAATAATGGTGATTAATACTCCCATGGCAATGCTAAGGATGACTAAGTTTCCAAGTACTCTATGGGCTCTATCTAAATCTTTTGCACCCAAAAAAGTCGACATTAGCACGCCGCCTCCCACACTGACTAATGCTGCAAATGCTGCTATTAGGTTCATCAAAGGAAAAGATACCGTAAGATTCGCTACCGCTACAGAGCCATGCAGATGACCTATGAAGAAGGTGTCTATTACATTGTAGAGCGAAGTAGCAATCATGGAGATAATTGCTGGAATAGAATAACGTAATAGTAATTTACCTATAGGTTCACTGCCTAAGAGTGCTGAAGTGGAGTTCATTTAGTTGTGTGTATTACCATAGAATTAAAAAAATAACGCTTTTTATACTATTACAAAAAGATTACCAATTCATACTCTTTTCTAAAGAACTCTTCCCTTTTAACAGAAATAGTTACAAAAAAAGGTAGCTACAATGATGTAGCTACTTTTTTACATGCGATATTATGAATCTATTTTTTCTTACCAAAGTCTATTCTGTACCCAACTCCCAACGAGAACATGTTCGATAGTCTAAAATGTTCGGTAAAGATAAAGTCGGCTCTGTAGGCTGCTACCACCATGAAATGGTTAGCAAAAGGATATTCGAAACCTAATTGTGTATGAAGCACAAAAGGGTTGTTACTTTTATGATTCAAGTTTACATAACCTACCGTGCCTATACCCATATGGAAATATTTAAACAATACCTGTTCTAATAATATACCTACTCCCACGTAATTATAAGGTTGGAAGTTTGAATGTGTCATGGTTATATAGTCGGCCTTAATACCAAAACGCTGTTGCTCTGTTATTGCCATCAGTACTTTACCTCCATAACTTTGTGTGAGGTAATTGGTATGACTATTAAAGAATGAGGTTCCTCCAATTCCAACTTCAGGACGAATAATTAATCCTGCTGCCGACATTGAAAGTGATAATGTTAGTAGAAAAAGTCCAATAATAAGTTTACGTTGCATTTGTGTTTATTAAATATAATAGAGGTGATAATTTGTTCTTACTTCAATGTTATAACTCTATTCTCCTCAATAGATCGGAAGAGCACACGTCTGAACTCCAGTCACATTCAGAAATCTCG
>CAMTOX010000330.1 GCA_947074225.1 uncultured bacterium | reverse complement strand
TCTACACTATAGCCTACACTCTTTCCCTACACGACGCTCTTCCGATCTAACATCTGCCGATGGTAACCGGATGAAACGTCAGCAAATTGTACGTCAGTACACTCCCGGACGCACTTATTACCTTACTATAACATACAAATTATAGCTTATCCATTCAGACAACTAAGGGCCCGTATGTTTCTGAACCGATAATAATTTTAATCAATTATCTTATTTTAATCAATTTAAAAAACTTATGAAACACTTCAAGTTTATTGTTCTTTCTCTAGCAGTTGCCTTAGTGGCGATGGCTTGTACCCACGAAAACGCTACGAATCCGCCTGTAGAGCCTGTTTTTGGTCAAATAGGCAGTGGTGCAAAACATTATGAAATTACCTCCGATACTACCTTTGCAAAAGGCACGTACGAGCTTAAAGGTTGGGTATATATTCCCGATGGTGTTACTGTAACCATTGAACCCGGCACCATTATCAAAGGCGATATATCTACAATGGCATCATTAATTGTAGAACCGGGTGGTAAACTCTATGCTCGCGGTACAAAAGAAGAACCCATTGTCTTTACTTCTAATCAACCTATTGGTCAACGTCGTCCTGGCGATTGGGGTGGATTGATTCTCTGTGGTAAAGCCCCAAACAATAAAGGAATTATGACTATAGAGGGAGGACCTCGTACCTCACACGGTGGCAATGACCCTAACGATTGCTCCGGCGCATTGGAATATGTACGTGTGGAATTTGCAGGATACCCCTTTCAAGCCGACCAGGAAATTAATGGTATTACTTTTGGCTCTGTGGGACGAGGTACAAAAATCAGTCACTTGCAGGTTTCTTACTGCAATGACGACTCTTATGAGTGGTTTGGAGGTACTGTCGATTGTAAATATTTAGTAGCTTATCATGGATGGGACGATGAGTTTGATACCGATAATGGTTTTCAAGGACGCTTACAATATTTGTTAAGCGTGCGTCATCCCCGTATTGCCGACACCTCAGTATCTTCAGGCTTCGAGTCGGACAATAATTCTGATGGTAATGATGATCTGCCTATGACTAGCCCGGTATTTGCCAATGTCACCTTTGTTGGTCCAATTGCACAAGGTAAAAACGATACCGATCTGTTCATATGGAATAGTTGGGAAAACAATAGTAATAATTCCAATTATATCAATGCAGGCGATTATAAAATCATCAATCCTGAGAATAATGCTAAACTTGGGGTATTCTCATCGGCTATGCATGTGCGCCGTAACAGCCGTTTACAATGTTACAATTCTGTAGCTGTAGGTTTTCCGATAGGACTATTGTTAGATATTGACAAGAAAACAGAAACGAATAATAGTCGTTTATATGCTCAGCAGAATAAAACCATTGCCAATAACTTCTTTGGAGGATGTGGTATTCTAGGCACCGATGTTTATAAACAAATGAAGGATTCATTGTCAGAGAATGGTAAACTACCTTTCACTGCCGGTGCCCCATCTTATTCTACTCAATATGCAAAAGAAAATAATACATGTGTAGAAAATGGCACTCCAGCCGACTACCTAATCCAACCCAATTCACTACTAGGAGGAGTAAAAGGAAGTAATTTTGCCCCTATTGCCGGAGGAGAGATTAGTAGAATGTCTGTTAAATCTATGGCATCATTTAATGTAACCGACAATTTCTTCGACAATGTTGACTATGTTGGTGCATTCAAAAGCGATTCAGAAGCCGATGATTGGACTGCAGGATGGTGTAATTTTGATCCTCAAAATACGGAATATTAGCATATTGTTTTCTGTATGATTTGATTTGAATAGATATTGTTCTGTATTCTCAGAGTGAGCCACTTTAGGTGGCCACTCATTTTACCATAAATTATTCGTAAGTGTAACTATTAGTGCTTTGGGATCTGCTTTATTTTTACACTGTTTTTATAGAAATATACAAATCGTGATACTATATCAATTCAAGAAATAGATCTTCCAATTTAAAGATGAAGAATGATCTACAAATCAAAGATTATAAAACTTCAAAATAATGATTGATCTGATTTTGATTCATTTATAATTCATAATTTTTTAACCTGCAAATTGAATTTTTATCCGATTAAAATGTCAATAGTAAATCTAATTTCAGATCATTCATTATTTTCATAGACTTCAATTATAAAACATAAAACTAACAATGAAACATCTCTTTCATCTTTTCCTTTTCGGGTTAACTTTCTTAACGCTGACAGCTTTAACTGCGCCAAATGGCATTGTTTACAACGATGGTTTGTATTATACCAATGCAGATCAGACCACGCTTTATAGTGGCGAGTATAAAGAATATTTTGATAATGGGGCTTTAAAACTCGAATTAACCATTAAAGATGGAAAACCAACCGGTGTCTATATTATTTACTATCCCTCCGGAAAACCTCAAGAAATTAGGAACTATAAAGATGGAAATTTGCACGGAGTTTGGCGTACTTACAATGAAGCCGGTATACTCATTGCCGAGGCCTCTTATGTAAATAATAAGAAAGAGGGTGCTTGGTATATATGGGATGATTCCGGAATTATGCGTTATGAGATGCATTATGCTAACGGACGTAAGTCTGGCACTTGGTATATATGGGATGAACGCGGAAGATTAGAATCTCAGAAGAACTATGATGTTGAGTGAACCTATTATTAAATCTTGATTTTCAATATCTGCATCATTTTTATATCGTAAATCTAATATAAATAATGGTATCTTTAAATCGGTTTGACATCTTAGTCAATTTCTTTACAATGGCTTCATCTTCATAATGGTTAATCATAATTTTCCATATGGTTAATAAATGAATTAATATTTTCAATTCAAAACCATCGTTATGTTTATGATATCGCTCATTAATCTTACTAAAAAGTAAAATAATTTCTTCATGCCATTCTCTTTTTTTTTGTAATACTAAATGTTTAATTCAAGGGTTTGTATGGTATGTTTTGATCTCGT
>CAMTOX010000329.1 GCA_947074225.1 uncultured bacterium | reverse complement strand
GACAGCATACGAGATTTCTGAATGTGACTGGAGTTCATACGTGTGCTCTTACGATCTTGCCCGCCTCATTATAATTGCGACATACGTCATGTAGATTCCCGTTTTTATAATTACGTATCTCTTGAGGTTTACCAGAAGGATAATAGATAACATAAACACCTGTGGGTTTACCATCTTTAATATTCAGTTCTAATTTCAGCGAACCATTATCGTAATACTCCTTATATTCGCCAGTGTATAGTGAGGTCTGATCACTATTGGTATAGTAAAGTCCATCGTGAAATACAATTCCATTTGAAGCTGTTAAAGATGTAAGAACTAAAAAGGTTAGTGCAAAGAGTAGAAGTTGAAAAAGTTGTTTCATAGTAAATTATGCATATTATTATTGATGTATATTATAAAAAGGGAGTTCAAATATTCGGAATTAAAAAGGTATGAGAAAAATAGTTCATTAGATTATATCAATTCAACTCAAGTAAGTTTGTTGATATATTAGTCGAGTAACTTATAGTCTAAATGCATCTAAATAAAACACATACAGCATTTTTAACTTTTCTGATAGCGAATTACAATGAACACCCTTGAACTTAAAATTCTACTATTTACATGATAATGATTTACTTTACAGATTAAATAATTACCAGAATCTAAAAAGAAAGAGATCTGTAAAAATAGAATTATAAGTTTAACTGTTAAGTTACGTTCCTGATGAAACTATAATAGAAAAGAGTGGCCACGCGAGGTGGCACACTCGGAAAAGTTCTTTTAATAGAGTTACAGACAAAACATATTATTAATATTCAGTATTTTGCGGGTCGAAATTACACCATCCGGCAGTCCAATCATCAGCATCTGAATCGCTTTTGAAAGCTCCAACAAAGTCAACAGTATCGAAGAAATTATCGCCACTATTAAATGTAGTCAAAGATTTAGGAGATAAAGTTGAAATAACACTACCATTAAGAGGAGCAAAATTGCTTCCTTTAACAACACCTAAAAGAGAGTTTGGTTGAACTAAATAATCGGCAGGACGACCATTCTCCACACAAGTATTATTTTCTTTAGCATATTGAGTTGAATAAGATGGACCAGCAGCAGTAAAAGGAAGTTTACCATTCTCAGAGAGTGAATCTTTCATCTGTTTATAGACATCTGTACCAATAATTCCACAACCTCCAAAGAAATTATTAGAAACAGTTTTGTTCTGCTGTGCATATAGACGACTATTATTAGTTTCTGTTTTCTTATCAATATCTAACAACAAACCAACTGGGAAACCTACAGCAACAGAATTATAACATTGTAGTCGACTGTTACGACGAATATGCATAGCCGAAGAGAATACACCTAGTTTAGCATTATTTTCCGGATTAATGATTTTATAATCGCCAGCATTGATATAAGATGAGTTATTACTATTCTCTTGCCAACTATTCCAAATAAATAACTCTCCTTCTGCCTTACCTTGTGCAATTGGTCCCACAAAAGTAACATTTGCGAATATTGGACTTGTAATAGGTAAGTCGTCATTACCATCTGAATTATTATCCGATTCAAATCCTGACGAAACAGAGGTGTCGGCAATACGTGGATGGCGCACACTAAGCAGATATTGAAGACGTCCTTGGAAACCATTATCAGTATCGAACTCATCGTCCCATCCATGATAAGCAACAAGATATTTACAGTCTACAGTTCCCCCAAACCACTCATATGAATCGTCATTACAATAAGAGACCTGTACGTGACTAATTTTTGTGCCACGTCCAACAGATCCAAAAGTGATACCGTTAATTTCTTGGTCGGCTTGGAAAGGATAACCAGCAAACTCTACACGAACATATTCCAAGGCACCAGAAGAGTCGTTAGGATCATTACCTCCATGTGATGTACGAGGTCCTCCCTCAATAGTCATAACACCTTTGTTATTTGGTGCTTTACCACATAGAATAAGACCACCCCAATCGCCAGGGCGACGTTGTCCGGCCGGTTGATTAGAAGTAAATACAATAGGAGCATCTTTGGTACCACGAGCATAAAGTTTACCTCCTGGCTCTACAATTAATGAAGCCATAGTAGCAATATCTCCTTTAATGATTGTACCTGGTTCAATGGTTACCGTTACTCCATCAGGAATATAAACCCATCCTTTTAAAAGATATGTACCTTTGACGAAAGTTGTGTCAGAAGTAATTTCAAAGTGTTTAGCACCACTTCCTATTTCGCCAAAAATAGGTTCTACAGGTGGATTAGTAGTGTTGTTGTGAGTACAAGCTATTGCCACTAAGGCAATAGTAATAGAAAGAACAATAAACTTGAAGTGTTTCATAAGTTTTTTTAAATTGATTAAAATCAGATTATTGATTAAAATTACTATCTATACAGAATCGTGCGGGCCCAGACGATTCGAATGAGATAAGTTATAGTTTATAAGAGAGCGTAAGATAATAGGTGCGACCAGGTTTATATTGACGTACCACTTGTTGACGATTCATTTTTGAGCCATCGGCAGCAGTAAGGTCAAGGTATTGAATATAGGTAACATTATTATTAATTAAATCCTTTGCACTTAGCTTAATTTCAAAACCTTTTGGCAGACTTTGCGATAGATTAAAATCCAATCCATTACGAGCTAATTCATAAGTATCGGGAATATTATTATTACTATTACCAGAAATACTTGAGCGCCCTATAGCAATTAATCGTTTACCTATACGATTGTATAATAAAGATGCCGAAAAACCAATATCAGTATTTTGATAAAAGAGTCCAGCATTAATTAGATAAGGTGATTGACCTTGCATAGGTCTATTATTATTTAAACTGGAGTCATCAAAATGTACTCTACTGTAGATATAGGCAGCGTTTATATTGAGGCTGAAATTTTTAAGACCCATAAAATCGAGATTCTTTCGCAATTCAATCTCTACACCATAACTATTTGCTTTTTGAGCATTCTCGAACGAGTAGTTA
>CAMTOX010000328.1 GCA_947074225.1 uncultured bacterium | reverse complement strand
CCCGTGTAAAAGGAAAGAAATATCAAAGTTCTTAATCTTGAATGAGTTGATCACCCCCCATGTAAAGTCAGGATAAGGATTTCCTACAGCCACACGGTCTTTGTCTGTCACTTCGCCACCGCCATCGGCATCCCATTTTCTATCGATTAAAGCCGAAAGGAGCATCGACAGCTATGTCGGCACATATTGAACGTACCGTATTACCTGCGAATGCTCTGGGAGTGTAACTCTCTTCATGTGCAGCATTGTCTTTGTTTCTGCTCATTCTGATGGAGTAAATCAAGAAAAGAATAAAGAATCCGAGCAATATGAAACCATCTGTTCTAGAAACTCCATAGAAACCGGAAGGTATAAGACCAAAGAAATCTGTACCCATGAGAAGTACAATTAGTCCGGCAAAGAAACTAAAAGGTATTTCATATCTGAAAGTGCTTCTATGACATTTGACCGGATAGATAACTGCCACAAGTCCAAGAATCACAAGGGTGTTAATAATATTACTTCCGATGATATTGGTCAATGCTATTTCATTACTTCCTTGAAATGAAGATGTTACATTTACTACGAGTTCAGGAGCAGATGTTCCAAATGCGACTATGGTGAGTCCAATGACAAGGTCTGGTACATTGAGACGTTTCGCCAAACCAGATGCTCCATCAACAAGCCAATTTGCTGCAAAGGTTAAACAGATAAATCCTATGATAAGGAGGATGTAAGTCATATTTTATTAGAGATAATATTCTAGTAAATAAAAAGATTATTTATTAGAAGTTTGTTTTGGTTTATTTATTTCTTTCATTGCTGTTTGTACTGTTTTATCATGAAGATTAAGTAACGGATAAAACCCATTATCGCCTAAAATATTACGTACAATATAGGCATTAAGTTGTTCTAAGATTAAAGATTTGGATTGTGCTTTTTGAGCTGTAGTACCTGTAATCTTTTTCTCTTGCGCAAAAAGTTCCAGTTGAGTAAACAGATTCTGTTTATTCAAATAGTCGTTTAATCCTTGCCAATCGTTATCTTTCTTAAACCTGTTTAATGTTTCGCGATGTTCATCTGTGTATTTTAAAGCAAACTGATAGATGCATCCATAGTTTACCAAGGCATAAAAATAAGGGGATGTACGTGCAGTGTCTCGGGCAACAAAAATATCGGGCATAATACCTCCTCCTCCATAAACAGTGCGTCCATTTTTAGTGGTATATATTAAACTGTCGTTATTGTGAATGCTGTCTGCAGAGTAGAATTCGCCATGTATGAAACGGTTATAAATATCTTCTTCGTAATCTTTGTTTTCACCGGGGGTATAAGGTTTTTGAATAGAGCGACCTGATGGAGTATAGTATCGTGCTACAGTGAGTCGCATGGCCGATTGATCTGGGAAATCTCTTTGTTGTTGTACTAGTCCTTTACCAAAAGAGCGTCGGCCAATGAGTGTGCCTCTGTCATTGTCTTGAATAGCTCCTGCGAAGATTTCGCTGGCGGATCCGGAGAACTCGTCAATGAGAACTACAACATCTGCTTGTTGAAAAGATCCCGTACCATTGGCACGACTTTCAGTACGTGGGAAAGCTTTGCCTTCCACATAGACTATCATATCATTTTTAGAGAGGAATTCATTGAGCATATTTAATGCAGCATCCATATATCCGCCAGAGTTTCCGCGTAAGTCAATGATATATTTTTTAGCTCCTTGGCGTTGTAAAGTAGCAAGACTGTTAAGGAAATCTCGATATGTATTAGCAGCAAATTTATTGATACCTATGAATCCTGTTTCGGGATCAATCATATATGCTATATCGATACTATTGATTGGAATATCTCCACGAACTATTTCAAAGTCGAGAATTTCCGGAGCGGTACGTCTGGCAATACCTAATTTGACCATACTATTTTTTTCTCCTCTCAATGTTTTCATCACTCTTTCGTTATTGATTGTTTTGCCAACAAAGAGTGAATCGTCAACAGTAACGATACGATCTCCGGCTAAAAGACCTGCGCGTTCTGCCGGTCCTCCGGAAATGACATCTACAATATAAATAGTATCTGATTGGATGTTAAATTGCACACCAATTCCACTGAAAGAACCTTCTAGTTCTTCATTAACAGATTGTAAATCTTTTGCAGGGATGTAAGAGGAGTGTGGGTCAAGTTGAGAGAGCACATCGGGAATGATAATTTCTACAATACTATCTACATTAATATCGTCTACATATATGGCGTTTATAGTGCCAAGCATATATGAAAGCTTATCATTTGTAGCGTTATTTTTATTTTTAATAATGCCTTTAGTAGCATTTAAAGCAATGAAATTACCTATTAATATTCCGAGAATAACAGAGAGTGCTATAATAAGTGGTATTCTGAATTGTTTCATATCATCATAAATCCTTAAATCGTTCTTCAATTTTTAGTGCTCTTTAAACTTCTAAATAGCCAACTTCAATGCCAGCAAGTTCTAAAAGTTCTACTCCATCCATAATTCTATATAACTCTCCATAAACAACTCTAACAATACCTGCTTGTATAATAAGTTTAGCACATTCAATGCATGGTGATGCAGTAACATAAAGTGTAGCTCCTTCACTGCTATTGTTACTTCTTGCAACTTTAGTAATGGCATTTGCTTCGGCATGTAACACATAAGGCATAGATATATTATTTGGATCTTCACAATTATTCTCAAATCCGGAAGGTGTACCATTATAACCATCGGAAATAATCATTTTGTTTTTCACTAACAGTGCTCCAACTTGACGTCGTTTACAGTAAGAATTCTCTGCCCATATACGTGCCATACGCATGTATCTTTGGTCTAAAAGGTGTTGCTTGTTGTCTATAATTTCCATAGGTCTAAAAGTTTAATCTGCAAAAATACTCTTTTTTCATTCACATCAAACTATTAACTTAACAAATAGAACATACTCTTTTTCTTTATAACTGTTTTTAATAGGTTAAAATAGAGATTTAT
>CAMTOX010000327.1 GCA_947074225.1 uncultured bacterium | reverse complement strand
AACTCCATAATACAATAATAACTATAATGACTCTAAATATCTTGCCATAGCGTTTCCTATAGAACGGTTTTAATAGCAGCATTAATACAATATAAAGAATTCCTACATGCAATCCACTAACCGCTAAGATATGGCTTGCACCACTATTTCTATATTCCTCTTTTAAGTCTTCAGATAATGCCTCTTTATACCCCATGGTCATAGCTACCATTAAATCGTATGCATTGCCTTTTATACCTATCTTCTTTAACTGCATCATGAGATTATAACGGATAATTTCTGCACGTCTTTTAAGTGTGAATTGGCATGAATTATCTATCATACACCATTGTTCGCTACTTGCAAACGCTCTACCAACAATACCTCTTGAATAAAGATAATCGTCATAATTAAAGTTACTTAGCATGGTTTGAACACCTTTTAATCTAAACGCTGCATGCACAATTATCTCTCTACCTGGAGTTAATGTCATAACAGCATCCTCTTTTGCTAAATAAATTACCACTTCTTTATTTATTCTATTGGATTTAGAACTATCTATCTGAGCTATTAATGTGGCTCGAATTTGATAGCTATTATTCTTCTCTACCGGATAATCATTTATCACTGCCACATAGTTTTTAGGTACACTATTCTCCATAGCCATGTGCCGTTCATAGTAGCTTGCCGACAGATACCATCCGAATAGAATGAGCCAAATAATAAGAATAATGCCATAAGTGAGATGCCAATAATCTCTTCTCAAGAATCTGTATAATATCACAACTAAAAATAGAACTATTGTGGTAGAGATAAGTAACCAAATGGCATTATTCTCTATTGGAATTATTTGGTACAATAATATTCCAACTATTAACCATAAGGTAAGTCTAAGGAAAGGATGCGTATGTATAAAAGCAGTTCTCCGCATGAGCCAGGTAGTTTCTTATTTCCGATGCAAATATCGGGTCAATAAAAAAGGTTGGCAGTAGAATTAACTCTACTGCCAACCTCATATTATAATTTTTAAATTTACTCTTTTCTAGATTCTATTGATGTTGTACACGCAATAAATCGTTTACACTCTTTACCGGATTGAAAGTTTCAATAGGCAGCTCTACAAAGAGTGTAATCTAATTACTCATAGCTCCATTCCATAAACCGGGTAATTCAAGTGCTTTTAGTGTACGTCCATTATATGATTTTTCTGAAATAAATCCGGTATTTTTATCGACATATTTATGTAGATTGAATTTTTCACCCTTATAATTACGTATTCCACACGCTAAATCTACCGGATTAAAATAGGCCGACTCTTTCATCATCTCTTCTACTTTAGGATCTTCCAGATTCAATTGTGCTTTCTCTAATATCTGCAGAGATATTAAACCATCTGCTCTTCTCACCCAAAATGGTCCACCACCCGGCTCACCTTCATTGCGTACCATACCACACACTCTGATAGGTCTATTTAGGGTTTCATGTAGACAATCAATTAAATCTTCTCGGTCCATCAACTTTAAATGGTTGCAATACATGGCTAATTTTGATTCACAGAAGCGACGAATTACATGGAGTTTAGCTTCAGATACATTCGCATCGTCAAGCTCCTCTAAATAGGCAAATACTTGACGTTGAATAGAAACGAGCATTCCCCCTAAGATGATTTTATAATCCACAGTAATATCTTTCAGTCTGTCGGGTACTACGTTATCTATGTTCTTTATGAAGACTACATCGCCCTCTAAATCATTAAGATTATCTATTAACGCGCCATGTCCGGCAGGTCTAAAGATTAAATTGCCATTATCGTCTCTGAAGGGTTTATTTTCAGCATCTACAGCAATGGTGTTAGTACTACTTTTTTGAGTTGAGAAAGTAACATTATATTGAACTCCAAATCGGTTACCATAGCGCAAGGCTTCGTGGCGATAATGATTTTTAAAGAGTTCCATATGTTCAGGCGACACAGTAAAATGTAATGAAGCACCTCTTTTACGGCTATTGCAATATAAAGCACCTTCAACCAAATGTTCTAAAAATGGAGTACGTAGTTCATGTGGGTATTTATGAAATACCAGTAAACCTTTGGGTAGCTTACCATAATTCATCCCTTTCTCGTCTAACAATATAGATAAAATATCTTTATATCTTTTTTGTGATATCAAGCCAGCTACGTCATATCCATGTATTTCCATGCAATATCCGTCAAGGACAGAGAAGAATGCGAAGCTCTCTATATCTTCAAAAAAACGAATAACAGAGGCACCTTCAGGCACTGTTTCTGTACTATCTCTAAAGGTATATAGATCTTTGAACATGCGGCTTGCAGCACCTGAAGCCGGAACAAATTTTACTACATTACCCGATTGTTTCAAATAGTTTAACCAATAAGTGCGAAGTTTGGCTTGCATCTCTAAATCGATTGTTAAAATACCATCTTCAACATCGGCTGCACGAACAACATCAAGAAAAGGAAACCCCTCTTGAAAATCATGCAATTGGGTTAATACCTGAGATTCTGCTATCCCTAAAGAGGAGATTTGTGTCAAATCTTTTTCTGTAAGCATAATTATTTTTGTTTAGAAGTAAACACTATAAGTTAATTCAATACAACATTAACTCATTAGACTACTTAAGGGCAATTCTAATAGCCAATTTGTACTACTGAACTATTCTCTTTATAAGTTTTTTATTAATACTGATAGCGTGCATTTTTCAACCTTTTCACGCATTTCTTTCAATGCTTTCCATGCTTCTTCAAGTTCTGTATTATGTACTAATGCAAAGTTCTCGGCTGCAAAGCGCTCTATTCTATCGTACACTAACTGTAAAGTAAAAAGGTTTATAGCTAGAGCAGGGGGAAAGGTTTTGGGAGCTAAAGAGTCAGTATAAAGTTGAGACACAAGTGTGCAAGCTTGGAGCAACGGTATTAAATCTCGCACGAAACGAATTGGAATAGTATAGTTTACTGCAATCACTGCAACTGTTGGAGCTAG
>CAMTOX010000326.1 GCA_947074225.1 uncultured bacterium | reverse complement strand
TTTCACTTTGCCCGTAGCAAAGAGTTTACCCACTCCCTTGTTTGAGAAAGAGGTATCGTTTACGATGATGGTTAAATCTTTAACATCACTCTCGGATAATGCCTCCAAGATTCGGTTAGCGCCACCATGCGATAAGAAACCACCAACCATAACAGTCATTCCATCTTCAATCTTTGAGATGGCTTCTGATAATGAAATGCGTTTGTTCATAGAAGTATTTTTTATGGTATATTAGATATATTCTGAATAACGGGTAAAGTTATGATTTTTTACTAATACTACAAAATAATCATACATTTTTTGTTTCGTAAAATGTTTAAATATTTGTATTTTAGATTTTTATACTATATAACTAAATTGTAACCTCATTCTTGTATATTATGCCTTATTTTTTACAATCTTATTTTATTTTGTTAAAATAAGTATTGATTGTCTTTTTATTTGATTACTTTTGGTTCCAATAATAATTGGTACGATATTTTCATATCTTTTTCTATCAATCATCAAATAATTGCAATTATGAAATTTAGTTTCAAAAAATTCCTCTCGAATGCCAACATTTTGGTCATTTTAATTCTTGTTTATGTCGTTTTTACTACTATTTTTCAGTTTTCTGCCGACCCTAATATCGAAGTTACCAAACTTATTAGAGCTATAGATTCACTCATGTCTCTTTTCATGTTAATCTATTTCATTGTTCAACTTATTAGAGCTCCCGATAAGAAAAAGTTTATGAGATGGGGTTGGCTCATCTTAATAGCAGCACTTCCTCCCGTATGGATTATAAAAGATATTTGGAAATACTTCCAAATTCTCCGTTTCTTAATTCTTATTCAATTCTTTTATTCTGGGAAACAAAATACAAAAAATAAAGCTACCAATAACCTTATTAATACCATGATGTTGGCATTTCTTTTGGTGCTCATATCCATAATTTTAGTATTGCATTTCGAAAATGTTCCTGAGGCAAATATAAAAACTGCCGGAGAGGCTGTTTATTGGGCCGTTGTAACCATTTCTACGGTTGGATATGGCGACTTCTATCCTGTTACTACACCCGGTCGCATTGTTACTTGTTTCCTGATCTTTTCCGGTGTCAGTATCTTTGTAAGTGCCGCAGGATATTTCTCTTCATGGATTACCAATATTAACCAACGTTTCAAAGAAGACCCCGAAGATGAAGACTCTAACCTCTCAGACATGGACTGACGCAATTGTAAATCAGCTCAAAGAAGTAGCGCAAGAGGATAAAAAAAAGATCCTTTCCTCTTTCTTTAAAACCGCTAAAGGAGAATATGGCGAAGGAGATGTTTTCTTCGGAGTGGCAGTTCCAGATAGTCGGAAAGTGGCAAAACAAAATATGCATGCACCATTAGAAGTTATAGAAGAGCTTTTATATCATCCTGTTCATGAGTGTCGGCTCTGTGCCGGGCTTATTATAGTAGAGCAGTATAAAAAGGCTAAGAATGAACCCCAATTAAGGAAGGATCTTTATGGTTTATATCTTAAAAATGCAACACGTTTTAATAATTGGGATTTGGTAGACCTTACAGCGCCTCAGGTGGTTGGAATACATCTTTTAAAAAATGCAGATCGCTCTGTGCTTTTACGTTTGGCAAATTCTGAAAACTTGTGGGAACAACGCATCGCAATGATAGCTTCCTTTGCTTTTATTAAAGAAAAGCAGTTTGACGATGCACTGCAAATAGCACAAATGCTGTCCTACCATAAGCATGATTTAATTCAGAAAGCTGTGGGGTGGATGCTTAGAGAAATTGGGAAACGTGACCTCGATACAGAACTTCAATTCCTCTTGCATGATAATCAATATAAACAATTGCCTCGCACACTGCTGCGTTATGCCATAGAAAAGTTTGACGAACCTTTAAGGCAGGCCTTCTTAAAAGGATATGCAGAAGAGTATATGCTTGAAAATAGATAATATAAAGTGATAAATATAAAGAAAAGAGCTTGTAAACCGTTTTGAATTTACAAGCTCTTTTTTAGTCTCAAGAAGATGCTTTCTCCTTCTATTATAATATTTTTTGATGGGCTTTTATAAGGTGGCTTTCAATATCCAAGCCTTCTTTTTGCTGTCATCGTTGCGTATGCTGTCCAGGTAGGCAAAGGCTTCGGTATTGGTTTCAAATGATTTGGCTGCTATGCGGTGCTTTCCATCTACACTAATCACCTGTAAAGGTTCACAAGAGCTGCTTTTGACTTTGCAATATTCAACTGCCGATTCATAGCTGGGAAGACTAGCCACTATGAGATGATATCTTAATGGAGCGCTCTTTGTCTCTTTCGTTGCCATAGCAGTAGCTTCAGGCTCAGTATCAATAACCAACGCTTCTGCCGGTTCTCTTGCCGGTAACTCCTGAATGGCAACCTCTGCTTTTTCAAAGCTTGTGGGAATATTAAGCTGTATTGCCGCTTTATGATAATCGTCCAATATTGGTTTTGGCATAAACAGAGTAATCACTCCTAGTAATATTATGGCTGCTGCATAACGCCATACCTGAGATCCTTGTTGAGGCAACGGTATAGTTATAGATGCAGGTTTCTCTTCTACTTGAAGCGGACTGAGATATACCGGACGCAATCCAAAATTATCAGGTAAGAACTCTGCGGTGGATGGTGCAAAGTGCAATACATGTTGTTCATTTTGAAATAAACTACCCATTCTTCCCAACTCTATCATGCCTTGCGCATTTAAATCATGATGTAGAGAAGCTACAGCACGTTCAATAATCTGTAAAGCACTTTTGTAGTCTACATGTTCATTTTGCATGAGAGCTTCGGCTAGTAGACCATCGGAATGAGTTAGTAAACTATTGAAGCTTATAGTAGTTGTGGGAGGAAATAGACGATGACCAATAAGTTTTGCCGACTCCTTGCGAGTGATAAAACCTCCAAGACCGGGTACAATGACACAATCATGCTTGGTTAATAACACTTCTATATGTTTCACTATTTGCTTCATGATGCAAAGATA
>CAMTOX010000325.1 GCA_947074225.1 uncultured bacterium | reverse complement strand
GATTTCTGAATGTGACTGGAGTTCAGACGTGTGCTCTTCCGATCTAAAGGGCATAAGCTTCATTTGTGACATGTGAACTATCTTTCATCATATAATGTTTCAGGTATTCGAAGTTCCCTTCAAACCCTGCATTAAATGCATGATTTCCCAAGTTTGCCGAATAATCAGCTTTTGCTATCTGAGTTCGGTTTTTGTAATCGGTACGTACAAAGTCTATATCGAAATAGTTTTTGTCTTTCTTATAATTGTCATATACATATGAAAGATTTAACTGTTGATTCTCAGCAATCAGATATTTAACTTTACCGTTAAAAGCATAGTCAATAAAATAATCCTGAAACTTATAGCCGGTACGTATATCACGTTTATTATGATAAAACTGACCTTTGATATCTGCACTAAGTTTTTCGGTTATAGAATAACCAAACTTTTGAGAAACATCATATATCTCGTATCCGTAAACAGTAGTTGATCCCACTAAAGCAACTTTCTCGCTGACCGTTCCGTCTGCTGTTGTAGTAGTGCTTACTTTACCTTCATCATCTCCAATCGTATAAGTGTCACGTGTTCTGTAGGTAAAACTTGTATAAGTTGAAAACTTGTTATGTTTTCCACCAACCGAAGCAGTATATTTTTGACCGTTGCTTCCTGCATATCGACCTGTAATTGTTCCGGTAAACGGACGGGTTGCTTTTTTTGTGATAATATTGATCACACCACCAAGAGCATTTGATCCGTAAGCAATAGATTGTGCACCTTTTATAACCTCTATTCTTTCAATATCATCGACATTGAATCGTGTGAAATCCACATTATGGTCTGCACCTTCGCCACTCACGCGTTCTCCGTCAACAAGAAATAAAAGATAAGCACCGCCAACACCCTGATAGGTTATCTGTGGCATCTGACTCATTGAATTATAACTAATCTGCAATCCCGGCAATTCATATTCCAGCAGTGACTCGATACTCATCGGATTGAGGGCCTGAATATCTTTCGCTGTGATAACCCTTGTCAATACCGGGACATCTTTAAGCGGTCTTTCTGTATTGGAACCGGTCACTATCACTTCGTCAAGCTGATTTTTTGACTGTTGAAGCTGAATGTTTACGTTTCCTTTATATTTTTCAAGATCTACTTCCACCTCCTGAGGAATGTAGCCCGTGAAACTTATCATAAGCGTATGTGTACCTCCGCGTCGTGTTCTTAGAGAGAATAATCCGCCGGTATTTGTTCCGACGCCGAGTGTAGTTCCTTTTATAACCACTGAAGCACCAGGCAGTGGTTCCTTATTTTCGTCTGTAATACAACCTTCAATAAAATAAGCAGTTGCTATGTCGCTGCTTTCAGCAAAAACAGTGACCGAAGCCACTGTTCCCAGAAATAATAATAAGAATAATTTCTTCATTATTTTTGTTAATTAACTCTAACATATTCATATGTGAATGTTACATATCCGCTTGTACCTGTTTCGTTAGTATTGTCTGTGAATTTTAATTTGATATAATTTCCGTCAGTACATTTTACTACATAAATCAGGTTTGTGGGTTCATAAGTATAGGGAGGCATTGTACCTGTCGGTGTTGCTGTAAGCCATTTAGATAATACCGGGTTAACTTTTGCTGTTGAAGCATAGCCGATAATACCTTTCATCATGTCAGTCATATCTGTTATAATGCCGTTTTCGACATTTTCATCTTCGATATAACCCGATGACGTGAATGATGTTACATTGCCCATATTTGTTTCTTCTGTAGCAAGTGCTGCTCCGCCATTAGTTTTAATGTCATATCTGTGAATTGCAATATGCCAGTCAATTGTAATGTCTGATTCGCTTCCTACAGCCGGAGTTGTGCTTGTTACACTTCCGCTACTTAGATAATTCCATGCGCTGAAATCTCTCACAGTCTGTGTTGCACCTGTTGCCAAATTAATATATGTCCAACTGTTGTAATCTCTTGCATCAACAGTCATTGTAGCCTGCGATTTACTTCCTTTGAATGTACCTACAACCGGCATTGGCATTGCTCCGAACTGGAAGTTGAAAACAACTGATATTGACTGTCCGTCTGTTTCGCCGTTGAAATCACCGGTAGTTGTGAAACTTTCTGATTCGGTATGAATATCACCTTCAGTCACATAAATTCCTGATCCTGATTTTACGGCAGCACCGGCCTCAATCTGAGGAATTGAATAAGAGGAAAAATCAAAAGCATCTAAAACAAATGTTACATTTTCGGCATCAATGCGATCTACCTGTAATGAAATGTTTTCCACACTTCCCATGGTTTTCCCATTTACACTCAATTCTAAATTTCCATAATATGTCCCTGTAATGTTTTGAGCGTGATCAATAACAGGATCATCACTTTTATCACAACCAATAATACTTAAAGCTGCAAACGCTATTGCAACTATTTTGCTAAATTTCATAATCTTATGTATTAGTTATTTTTAAAATTATGTTACAAAGGTATCTTGTGTTAAAATGTATTTCAATTACCAAATCAGGGTATTTATTTCTTTCCCAATAACCGGATTTGGTAATAGTGGATTATGGATAACGTTTATTTTATGGATATAAAAATGGCGTCCGCTAATATCTGCGATACAGTCGGACGCCAAAAACCAAACAATTTTATTAAAGTGCGGTTACATATTTATGGGCTCATATTCATCTATAAGATTGTTTAGCATAGCATAAACAACAAATCCATATACTGATTTTATACCTGTTTTTCGTGAAATATTCTTACGGTGAGCCATTACCGTATGGATTGATATATGATAAAGAGATGCAATCTCTTTATTCTGCATTCCTTTTGCCACAGCTATAAGTATTTCACACTCACGTTGAGAAAATTCTCCTGAAGTGTCGGTTTTTACCTGAACTACACAATCGGTTTTTTCTATCTGCTCCCGTTTCTGATAAATCTTAGAACACTTAACGTAACTCCCTACCTAAGCATCAAACTTCCCACTCACATCTTTCTTCATATAATTT
>CAMTOX010000324.1 GCA_947074225.1 uncultured bacterium | reverse complement strand
CCCGCGATCTACACTAAACAGCACACCCTTTCCCTCCACGACGCTCTTCCGCTCTTGAAAGTAACAAAACCGTCGGCCATACAGTAAAACATCATGAGATGTAGTTTTAATATAAGACAGAGCGACACCATCAACACCATAAACTCATTCATAGCACTCTGCGGTCAGGAACCTTGCTTGAAGTCGGTTCTGCCGCAGCCGCGGATGAGCAGCGCGTCACCGGTGAAGGCCATCGACTGATCTCCCCTATTTTCTCTTTAAACACATGAATAATCATCTATCCCTCTTATTAATATTGCTTTTTGCTTGCAATATTACCATTGGCGCTACTATTATTAATGGCACAGTAACCGATGCTCAAACAAATGAAGGCATTCCTTATGCCACTTTCTCCGTCACATCAACATCCGATTCTATCGCCTTTCTAAAACGTTTTGCTAGTAACGACCAAGGTAAGTTTAGTGAAGAGATTCCAAACGCCGGAAATTACATCCTCACCATCACCTCTATTGGATATGAAAACTATACTAAAGAATTTACTATAAAAGTTGGACAAAAAAACTACTCCTTTGGTAAGATTAACATGAAAGAGAGTAGCGACAGCCTAACTGAGGTCGTAGTGGTAGCACAGAAACCTTTAGTAAAGGTAGATACCGACCGACTTACTTACGACATAGAGGGCGATCCGGACTCTAAAACCAACACCACTTTAGAGATGCTTCGTAAGGTGCCGCTAATTACGGTAGATGGCGATGATAACATCCAATTGAAAGGGTCGTCAAACTTTAAAATATATATGAATGGCAAACCATCAAACATCATAGCTAAAAACCCTTCCGATGCACTCAAAAGCATTCCGGCATCGACAATCAAAGAGGTGGAGGTTATTACTGAGCCGGGAGCTAAATACGATGCCGAAGGAATTGGCGGAATTATAAATATTGTTACCATCTCTACGCTGGCTGGATACACTGGTTCTGTAAGAGTGGGAGTAAACACTTTCGGCTCACCAAATGCCGGATTCTATATCGCATCTAAAATGGGCAAGTTTGGGCTTACAGCAAACCTTAACTACTCGGGTAACCGTTCGCCAAGATTCAGCAATGAAAACAGCAGAGAGCAATTTGCTAATATTCAAAACAAATACATTAGACAATATTCATCGGGAAATGGTAACTCCAACTATGGCTATGGGAGCATTGAGGCAAACTACGACATCGACTCACTAAATCTCATTAGCCTCTCATTTAGTGGCAACTTAGGGGGTGGTAAGAACATCTCTAATGGACAAACTGTCATGGAGAATAGCGAAAGAGACACTACCACACTTTTCAACATGAATACAGATGCTTCCAACTTCTGGTCGGGAATGAACGTATCGTTAAACTACCAACACATGTTCATGAAACCTAACAAACTGCTCACCTTCTCTTTTCAAGGAGATTTCACACCCAACGAGCAAAACAACACCACAAGTTATGAGGGAATAAAAAACTACCAATCGTATGAGCAGCGCTCAAGAAGTAAAGCCAATGGTAGTGAATATACTTTCCAAGCAGACTACACCGAACCTTTCGATAGCAACCGCCACACCATGGAAGTGGGTATAAAATATATTTTACGCAACAACATAAGCCACAACTACTACTATAACTTAGACACATTAACCAACGAGTGGATAACACAACCTAAACTTTTTAATCAAGACCTTAACCAGCTGCAACACATTGTTTCGGCCTATGGTAGTTATAGCTTTCGCTATAAAATGTTTCATCTGCGCGCCGGTCTGAGGTTGGAATATTCAGAGCAACACATAGAGTCCGACACAAGTTTCAACGCACGCTACTTCAATGTAGTACCATCCATTCTTTTAGGATATAAAATTGGTATGTCATCTAACTTCTCTTTGAGCTATACACAACGCCTACAACGTCCGGGTATTTGGTACCTCAACCCATACTATGATAATACAGATCCGCTCAATGTGGTTCAAGGAAACCCGGACCTGAAACCTACCATGAGCCATAGCCTCTCTTTTAGCTATGGATTCTTCAACCCGAAATTCAACTTTAACACATCGGCAAACTTCTCATATACCGATAATGGCATTAACTCTATAACCACCCAACTCAATGATAGTGTGCTCTACACCAGCTACTACAACGTGGCTAAACGCCTGTCGGGAGGGCTCTCTCTGTACATGAACTGGACCATACTACCCATTTGGCAATTCTATATGAATGGCGGAGTAAACTACAACTATATGGAAACCTCTAACCAATCTTTAAGTTCACAAGGTTTTAACTTCTCGCTCTTTGCAGGTACCAATTTCACTCTACCATGGAAGTTGCGATTAGGACTTAATGGCGGATACTTCTCCTCATCGGTAACATTACAAGGACGTGGAAACGATTTCTATTTCTATGGCCTATCGCTCTCCAGAAGTTTCTTAAAAGATAAACTCTCGGTAAGTATTAGCGGACGCAACTTCTTAGACTTCAACCAATCGTTCAAAAGCTATATCGAAACAGATACATACATCTACCACACCACCTATACACGTCAAAGCGCACAAGCCAATATTACTGTGAGCTACAGATTTGGTGAGATGAAAGAACAGATACGCAAAATATCGCGCGGTATATCAAACGACGACGTCTCCAGTGGTCAAGCATCCCAACAAGAGTAACCATTTAAAAAGCGACACTCCATCTCTTGTAAGGGTTGAATGTTATCATTACCTTTGCCTCTATCCATTAAACTGAATAGTAATTATTTAAAGATAAAACAGATGGAAAAACAATGTAATAAAATAATTTATCAACATAACAATCAAGAATATTATTGTTCGTTAGAGCTTACTATGGACATAATAGGAGGAAAATGGAAAAGCATGATGCTTTTTCATCTCAAAGATGGAACAATGCGCTCTGGCGAGCTTCAGAAAACATTACAAGGCATTGCCAATAGAATGTTTACCCTAACAGCAAGGGAACTAGAGCAAGAT
>CAMTOX010000323.1 GCA_947074225.1 uncultured bacterium | reverse complement strand
TGAGCAGCAAACGCTTGGCACTGCCTGCAACATAGTAATCGACAATCTGTTTGGGGGTACTATTCATAGACTCCTTAATAATTTTTTGTAGATAACGAGGCGAAATATTCAGATGATTGGCATAAAATTCTATTTGCCTATGTTGGCGATGATGGGCTTGACAGAGTGAGAAAAACTTATCAATCAACACATTGGTATAGTTAGAGGTATTCACTACCTTACTTTCCACAAATTTATTTATAAGTTCTGCTTGCTCATAAAGAAAGCAGAGCACCAAGTTAACAGACAATTTATGATGATAGCGTTGTGCAGGTTCTTGCCATAAGAGTCTGAGTTTATCGAGCGATAAGCTCATGCTCTGCATGGCTTCAAGTGGAGCTATATCGGGGGCAGAGTGCTGAAGAAGATCGTAAGCCACATTATCTATAATTGGGTAAATCTCATTAAAAAAACGAATAGAGAAACTATATCTCTCCATTTGGAAATTATCTGTACAAGCCGCAACTTTAAAGAATACACCATCTAAAAGCATAAAAGAGCTACCCGGTTTAAAAGCATGGGTTAAGGCATTGAGCGATATATCGGCCGAGCCTTGCATACATCGTAGAAAGGTTATATCGGCCGTAAAAATATTCTTACCTAGCAATTCGTTTCCCGAAATGATTTGGTAAGCAAAATCGTAATCGGGCTGGGATTCTATTGTATAGTCCATCTGTTAATACTATTTCTATTCATACCTAATGATTTACAAAGATACAAAGAGTTCGCAAATTACTCAATATAGTTCGTAATTTATTCTATTTACGAATTAAAATCGCCTTACCTTTGCATTCTGAAAAAAAGAAATGATTATGATGAAGCAAGAACAACCAATTCAGAAACAAGAAGAGAACCCTTTTATAAAACGCAATATTGGTTATCTATTTTATAAATTTGGTATTCCAAGTGCCGTATGTATGCTCTTTGTGGGTTTGCAAACCATAGTAGATGGTTTCTTCGTGGGCAATTATGCAGGCGCCAATGCTATGGCCGGCATAAGTTTAGTAGTGCCCATATATACGTTAATAACAGCCATTGTAGTAATTATGGGTGTTGGCTGTCAAACAGTTATGGGCATTAGTAGTGGTCAGGGTAACTATCAGCGCGCTTCCGATGCTTTACGTAGTAGTTTGGTATTTCTTATGGCATTGGCTTTCTGTTTAGTATCGCTATTTTTGATCTTTAGTTCAGAACTCGTAACGCTATTAGGTGCCAACGCATTACTCTTCCCCTACTCTAAAGATTATTTAACCACACTCTCGCCCTTCTTTCCGTTGCTCATTTTATTATTTATGGGCGACTATTATCTTAAATCGCGCGGTAAACCTATGTTGGGTCTTTGCATAGTGGGCAGTATGGTATTATTAAATATTCTGTTAGACTATCTTCTCATAGCCCGTTTAGCTTTAGGAGTTCGCGGAGCTGCTCTTGCAACGGGTTTATCCTTTAGCGCTGGTGCCCTCTGTTCTATCATCTATATGTTCCGTGCCAACTCTAAAGTGACAGTTCGTAAAGGAAAATTCAAATGGTCGCTAGTAGGGCAAATGTTATATAATGGCTCTTCGGAAGGTGTTGCAGAGTTATCGGCAGGTATTACGGTCTTTCTTTTTAACCGTGCATTGATGAGTTATGCCGGAGCATCGGGGGTTGCAGCCTTCACGGCAATTAACTATTTACTCTATATAGGTATCTTAATCTTTGTAGGTATGTCCGATGGTATTATCCCTGTCATCTCATACAACTATGGTGCTTCGCGAATGAAACGCGTACTGCGACTCCTGCGAATGAATGTTGTGGTAAACTTCATTCTGGGCATTATCATATTTGGCGCCATATATATTGCCGGTTCAAATCTTATTTCTCTCTTCTTCGATAGTTCGGAAGAGAGTGCCTCTACCATAGCCTTGGCAGTGAATGGAGCAAAGTTTTGCGCCTTTGCATTCCTATTTAATGGCACTAACATAGCCATTTCTAGTTTCTTCACGGCAATGGGCGATGCCAAATCGTCTATAATGATTTCGGCCATGCGTGGATTAATCTTTGTAGCTATAGGCATTTATATCTATCCGTTATGGTTGGGAATAGATGGCATTTGGCTTGCCATACCCATAGCCGAGCTCTTAACACTCGCATTTGGTACCTTTTGGCTACGCCATGAAACAAAGCTAAAAAGGCTAAAAGAGCATGTAAAGAATAATACCAACATTCACTCATAAAAAGTCAAGAAGTAAGAGTGCTAGTAAATCATAAAGATGAACCCTTAGAAGGTTATATTATGGAATAAGATTTGGTATAATAATTTAGGAGCATCTATAATAATGATGCTCCTAAATTTTATAGAAGTGTTCCAATAATTCCTCTGCATAATTATGATTCTAGAAACTCGTTTTGCAGTTGTTTTTTAGAACCAACAAAGATTAATATATAATTGTAGGACTATGTATAACTCGCTAAACTACCAGCACATAGAGATTGAAAAGTGCCGCATCTTCTATAGAAGCGCTGGAAATCCAGACCATGATGTTCTGCTTCTACTTCATGGTTTTCCCACTTCGAGCCATATGTTCAGAGAATTAATTCCACTATTGGCAGAAAACTATTATGTTATAGCTCCGGATTACCCAGGCTTTGGACAATCGGACTGTCCATCTCACACTACATTCAAGTATAGTTTTGACCATTTATCGAAAATGATAGATGCTTTTACAGAAGCCTTAAAGTTGAATCGCTATTCGCTTTACCTGTTTGATTACGGAGCACCCATAGGCTTTAGATTAGCCCTATGGCACCCGGAACGTATTGAGTGTATAGTCACTCAAAATGGTAATATTTACGAAGAGGGATTGGGTAAGAAATGGGAAGCCCGTAAAGCCTATTGGCAACACCCTACACTTAAACTCCGCAAAGCATATTGTAAAGCATTTGCACCAGAGACCATTATAGATCAATACACCTTTGGTTGTAAGGAG
>CAMTOX010000322.1 GCA_947074225.1 uncultured bacterium | reverse complement strand
TCTTTCCTCTTATGAGTTTAGTCGAATATAAAGGCGTTGATATCTGCCAAGAAGAGTTGATTGTGCTTCGAGATGTTGATTTTGAAGTGAATCAAGGTGAGTTTGTTTACCTTTGTGGTAAAGTGGGAAGTGGTAAGAGCTCTTTCTTAAAATCGCTATATGCTGAGGTACCTGTAAAGAATGGTAGCGCAAAGATTTTTGAGTACGACTTGCGTAAATTAAAACGTAAAGATATTCCAATGCTACGAAGAAAGATTGGAATAGTGTTTCAAGAGTTTCAACTACTTGGCGATCGTACTGTAGATGCTAATTTAGAATTTGTATTAAGGGCTACAGGCTGGAAAGATAAAAATAAGATAGCCGAACAGATAGAATTGGTACTCTCTACTGTTGGAATGTCTAAAAAAGGATATAAACGCCCACATCAATTGTCGGGAGGAGAGCAGCAACGTGTGGTGATAGCGCGTGCGTTATTAAACTCACCAGAGCTTATCTTAGCCGATGAACCTACCGGTAACTTAGATCCTCAAACAAGTCGTGAATTAATGGAACTACTTCATGCCATTAGTCAAGGGGGAACTACCATATTAATGGCCACTCATAATATGGGGCTCTTGGAACAATTCCCGGCAAGGGTTATAAACTTTGTAGACGATCATATGGTAGAGATGGAGAAATAATAACCACTCTAACAAATAGATATTAATAAAGGCAATAATAGAATGTTTAATTCTATTATTGCCTTTATTTTATGCCTATGTTCAAACAGCGGTAAGATTACTTCTTTTTGAGCGATTTAAGCCACTCGCTCATCTTATGTTCAGAGGCATTTCCTTGAGGTGTCCAAATGGCTCTGTTTTTTATCTTATCGGGTAGATATTGTTGCTCTACATAGTTATTTTGGTAGTCGTGTGCATATTTGTACTCTTTGCCATAGCCCATCTGTTTCATTAATTTTGTTGGAGCATTGCGCAAGTGCAATGGCACAGGTAAGTTACCGGTTTGTTCCACTAATGCTAAGGCATCGTTAATGGCCATATATGCCGAGTTGCTTTTAGCGCTTGTGGCCAGGTAAATGGTTGTTTCGGCAAGTGGTATGCGCCCTTCAGGCCATCCAATCTTTTGTACCGTGTCAAAACATGCGTTAGCAAGTAGCAGTGCATTTGGATTTGCTAAACCAATATCTTCTGCTGCCGAGATGACCAAACGTCGTGCAATGAATTTTGGATCTTCGCCTCCGGCAATCATACGAGCCAGCCAATAGATAGCTCCGTCGGGGTCGCTACCTCTAATGCTCTTGATAAATGCTGAGATAATGTCATAATGCATCTCACCATCTTTATCGTAAGCCATTGGATTTTGTTGTAATCTCTCGGTAACAATAGCATTTGTAACTTCTACCACTCCTTCCGGTTGTGATATTGCCAATAGCTCTATGATGTTGAGCATTTTACGGGCGTCGCCACCCGAGAAACGCAAGAGTGCCTCTTTATCTACAATATTAAACTTACGCTCTTTAAGTTCGTTATCTTGTGTAATAGCTCGTTCAATGAGTTCATTAAGATCTTCTTCTTCTAACGATTTTAGTGTGTAGACCTGACATCGAGAGAGTAGGGGTGTAATCACTTCAAACGAAGGGTTCTCTGTAGTAGCGCCAATCAGTGTAAAGGTGCCATTCTCTACGGCCCCCAAAAGTGAATCTTGTTGAGATTTACTGAAACGATGTATCTCGTCAATAAAAAGAATAGGGTTCGCTTGGTTAAAGAACTTATTTTGACGTGCTTTCTCAATCACCTCGCGCACATCTTTAACGCCCGAAGTAACAGCACTCAATTGATAGAAAGGTCGTTCAGTATGGTTGGCAATGATTTTAGCGAGCGTAGTTTTACCTACTCCGGGAGGACCCCATAAGATAAAAGAGGAGAGGTTCCCCGATTCAATCATATTGCGTAGTACCGCACCTTCGCCAACTAAATGTTTTTGTCCAATATAGTGGTCCAGGAATTTAGGACGTAGTCGTTCTGCTAATGGAAGCATAATAAAGTCTTCTGGTTTCTATAGTTTATATGAAGACAAAAGTAATATCTTTTTCCCTAAAACAGAAACAGATGCCGAAGCATCTGTTTGCATTATAAGAATTTAGCATCTGTTTAATCTAACTGATAAACTACCGATGTAACAACACGTACTCGTTTGATATTTGGGGAATTATCATCACGGTCGGAGATTGAGAATTGACCTTGACTGGCTGTTTGTATCTTTCCAACTTTACTATCGGAGTTTTTAGCAAATTGTTGTGCTGCTAAGCGTGAATTCTCTGTAGCCTCTTCAATCATATCGGGTTTAATGTCATTGAGCTTTGTGTATTCATAGTTTACTCCCCACGAAGAGATAGCAATGCCCATGCGCATTAATTCGCCCTGACGATTAATTAATTCACGTACCTTATCAATATTATTACTCGATACAGTCACTACAGAAGTCATTTCATATCGGTAAGGAGGTTTTTGCTCGCTATATCTGTTTTGATATGCATCGTAAACCGTTGGTGCCGATACACTGATGTCGGAAGATTCTATGCCATTATCGGTTAAGAACTTTATAATAACATTGTTTGTATTTACAGTGAGGTCGTAAAGATTAGGTAGGTCGTTACCGGTTTGTGTAAAACTAATGGGCCAAGTAACCACATCGGCAAGAACTTCACGTTCTGCCAAACCTTTAACGCTTACAATACGTTTACTGTCGGTAATATGTACAACACTGAAATAGATGAATAGACCAATTAAGAAAAGGCCTACAGCTAAAATAGATGCTTCAACGATACGATTTTTCATTTGCGTTTAATGTTATAATACGTTCTATTCTGCAGAAAGAACGGTAGTGAATAGATAAATAGGTTTGTTTATTCTTAAAATAGTGATTCAAAGGTAGAATAATTATTTTAATATGTATCAGATAGGAAGAGCACACGTCTGAACTCCAGTCACATTCAGAAATCTCGTATG
>CAMTOX010000321.1 GCA_947074225.1 uncultured bacterium | reverse complement strand
CGAGATTTCTGAATGTGACTGGAGTTCAGACGTGTGCTCTTCCGATCTCTTCATCGGCCGATGCTTGGTATAACAAAGGTCGTTTGATTTTCAATAAAGGTGTAGCAATGGAATCTGAAGCTATCTCTGCTAAAGACATGAAAGTGTATGATGCAAAGACCAAAGAAGCCAAAGAGATTTTCAAACAAGCGATGCCATATTTTGAAAAAGCAATTGAATTAGATAATAAGAATGAAGATTATCTTCGTCAATTACGTCAATTATATTTCCGTTTCCAAGATGATGATAAAGCATACGAAAAGAAATATAATGAAATTACAGAACTTATCAATAATTTGTAGTTCATAGTATCGCATATTAAAGGCTCTTACTCATTTTGAGTAGGAGCCTTTTTTCTTGTCGGTTGTATGTTAATATGAATTTCAAAAGAATCTATTTTACATAATATAAATTATACTATGAAATAAGAAACTTTTATGAATGGAATACTATTACTGGAATGTTTGAATTGAGAACCATTTTCCTGGCAATACTAGGTGTAAATAGTTTGATGAAAAGATTACGTTTGTGTGTATTAATCACAACGATATTAATATTTAGAAGTTCGGTTTGTTTTTGCAGTTCATCAAGAATTTCTCCGCCAGAGATTACTTTATACTCGTTTGGTATGTTTGGATAATGTTTGGTAAAATAATTTTTAATACCCGATAGTTTAACTTCGTTCCAAGTTTTAGCGGTTTGTTCAAAATGAGTAAAGTAGATATTAATTGGCAAATGTTTCAATATTATCATCATCCTTTCAATAGTATTGAGGGTTCGTTCGTCGAAGTTAGTGGCAAATAATATATTTATAGGATCAATATTGAAGTTGACTTCCGAATTTTCAGGTATAATGAAAACTGGACTAGGGCAACTTTCAATTACCTCTGCTGTTACACTTCCAATGACTTCGTTCTCTTTTTTATGGCGATTACGTGTTCCCATAATAACCAATTGTGGTCTATTTTTCTTGCAATAATCATTGATAACATCTTCAGGTAATCCTTCTGCACTGATAAAATTAAAAGGAATATTAGGAAGTTTCTCATTGGCTATTAGCTCTTCAAGTTCATGCTTTAGCTCTTTAAATTTATCGTTTATAAGCGAAATGTTTTTATACAAATTCGGTTCAAACATGGACGATGTTGATATTTCATAAAGGGCAGTAGTTACAAAATAGGCATGTATGATAGTTATTTTAGCATTCATGAGTTTGGCTAATTTGAATCCAATCATGCATGCGTTGTGCGAATGAAGTGTAAAATCATATGGTATTAGAATGTTCTGCACAGGCTCTTGCGACTCTATATTTTCTAAATCTAATTCTTGCTGTTGTTCGATAACAGCTAATGCCTTTACTAAATCACTCTCATGTATTCTCACACGTACCCCATCTCCCACTCTAGCATGATCTTTATTAATCTCGTTTATAACAGCTTTAATATCATGTTGTTCTAAAAGTTTGCATAATATTTCGGCTTGTTCTTGACGTCGAATAGCTATTGTAATTAAATTATCTTCCATAGGTCTAATTATTATATAGTTACTATAATAGGAAATAAGTGTATGTTCAAAATATCACTGCTAAAGTACATATATTAATTAATAATTCAAATTGTAGTAGAATTATTTTAATTTATTTCTTACTTTTGTAAGAATATATTTATTAAACAAATATTATTACTATGAGACATAAAAAAGCGATTTTCATAACTGTAGCTATTCTATTAGCTGCTTTTGCCATCTTTTTTTACATACGCTTCTATTTCGTTTTTGGTGAGGGTGTTAAAGCTGGCGAATTGAACTATTTCGTTCGTAAAGGATATATTTTTAAAACTTATGAAGGGAATTTAATTCAAACTGGTTTTAAAGGTAAAGCCGCTGGTACTATTCAATCTATAGAGTTTCGATTTTCTGTAACCGATAAAGAAGTAGCCGATTCTCTTTTTAAGCTTAGTGGTAGAAACATGGAATTGCATTACAAGGAGTATTTGGCACCACTTCCATGGCGTGGAATGAGTGTTAATATAGTTGATAAAATTATCTCTGTTTCATCTGATACTAATTCACCAGAAATAATTGAATGATTGTATTTTAAAGCTGTTTATATGAACTGTTATTTAATATAACTGTTTCATCCTTTATATCTCGGCAGATATACTGGTTTTATTCATAAATTTGTAATTTTATAGCACAAATGTATCGTGGGAATATTCACTTGAGTATTCCCTTTTTTTTATGTAATTTTGTGCCTACCTTTTGCATAGGGTAAAAGTGTTTAGATAAGAAATTTAATTATACAATATAAATATGGAATTAGCTAGTAAATATGATCCCTCTCATGTAGAGTCTAAGTGGTATGACTACTGGATGGAGCACGCTTTATTTGCATCTAAACCAGATGCTAGAGAACCTTATACCATTGTAATCCCTCCACCAAATGTAACAGGAGTATTACATATGGGACATATGTTGAATAATACAATTCAAGATATATTAGTTCGTCGTGCCCGTATGATGGGAAAGAATGCTTGTTGGGTACCTGGAACAGACCATGCCTCTATTGCTACAGAAGCGAAGGTAGTGAACCGGTTAGCACAGCAAGGAATTAATAAAACAGACCTTACTCGTGAAGAGTTCCTAAAGCATGCTTGGGATTGGACTGATGAACATGGCGGTATCATTTTAAAGCAACTTCGTAAACTTGGAGCATCGTGCGATTGGAGCCGTACAGCTTTTACTATGGACGAGATTCGTTCGAAAAGCGTTATCAAAGTCTTTTGCGACCTTTATAAAAAGGGATTAATATATCGTGGCGTACGAATGGTTAATTGGGACCCTTCGGCTTTAACTGCTCTATCAGATGAAGAAGTTATTTTTAAAGAACAAAAAGGTAAGTTATACTACTTACGCTATAAGGTTGAAGGTGAAGATACGTATGCTTTTGTAGCTACTACCCGTCCTGAGACTATCATGGGCGACACTGCTATGTGTATTAA
>CAMTOX010000320.1 GCA_947074225.1 uncultured bacterium | reverse complement strand
GGATTCACCTGTCCGCGGCTGCGGTCATAGTCGGTAGCATGCACATGCACCACTAAGGGTTTCCCGGTAATCTGTTTTGCAAAACGTCCGGCAGGATAGGTCAACCAGTCGTGCGCATGTATAACATCGCAGGCAACGCTACTGGCTATCACTCCGGCCACAGCCTCGTAGTTACCAATCTCCTCCAGCAAATTCTCCGGATAGCGACCTGAGAACTCTACACAACCTAAATCGTTGGTCCCGATACGGGTAAAATCATAATGGATATGATCACGTAGGTGAAAATAGAAATTCGGATCTATCTTATCGTGCATACGCTCATTCACATAATCCCACGACACATGTCGCCAAACAATAGGGACACTATTGGCTCCAATAATCCTTAAGAAACTCTGATCCTCATCGCCATAAGGCTTAGGAATAACAAAGGTAATCTCCAAATCGCTCTGCATGGACATGCCACGCGTCAAGCCATAGCTGGCTGTACCTAATCCTCCTAAAATATGAGGGGGAAATTCCCACCCAAACATTAATGCTTTCATATATTATATCTCTCTATGGATAAAAACATAGTTATTGTGCTGTTATTTATTGAACATACGTCGGCTTCCCTTTTCAACAAAAGTAGGCCGGCATTGCCCCTTCAAACAGGTATATTTTTATCTTATATTTCTATTTTTTCTTCTTCTTGAATAGATTTTGTATAACGTTCTAACTCGTCAATAGCCAAAAGCACTGAGCCCACACTCATGGCGAAACTCATAGCTCCATGTCCTTTAAATGGAGGGTTGCCATCGTAAAGTTCAGAGAGTGTTCCTATGGTAAGTTCACTCAGTTCGCTTTCAAATCCTGCCAACAGGCGTTCCACAATCCATAATCCGCTACGTTTATAAACCTTTAGGTAGCTCTCCACAAAGAACACAGTGGTCCAAGGCCATACCGGTCCGTTATGGTAGTTACGGTCGCGTTCCAATTCACCTCCCACATATACCGGACGGTACATGCCACTCTTTGGGCTTAAACTACGTAATCCCTTCATGGTGAGCAGCTCTCGGGTTACTAAATCGAGCACCGATTTTTGTTGTTTCTTATCCAATGGCGAATAGGGCAGAGCCACAGCAATTAACATATTCGGACGCACCTCTCTATCGCAGAATGTTCCAACCACATAGTCGCACAAGTAGACCCCATTCCAGAAGAGCTCCTGAAAAGCTTTGCCGGTCATTTCGGCCTGATAGTTCAATCGGTCGGCATCGTTCTCCTTGCCTGCCACACGTTGGAGTTCAGAGTCGAACTTCAAGGCATTATACCACAAGGCATTAATCTCTACCACATATCCTGTTCGGGGATTAATAGGTCGGCCATTCTCCATGGCATTCATCCACGTGGCAGGTTTCTCTGTACCATTGGTATAGAGCAAATGATTGGGATGCAAGAAAAGATTTGGGTGATGCTGCTCGCGTATAAAGTTGAGCACCTCGCGCACCAGCTTGCCATAATGTTTATTAGCTTCTTGCACACCCTCATACTGAGCATACTGTTGCACCGCCCACACAAACCACAAAAGCACATCGGGGGCTGTAATCTCACTTATCTGAGTAGATTTTGGTTTTCCGGAAATAAAGTCACGTATGGCGCGTTCACCGGTATGCATAATCTGTTTAAAACGTTCTACATGTCCCGCTGCCAACGTACATCCCGGCAGTGCCATAAAGAAGTCGCGTGCACGAAATCTAAACCAAGGGTATCCGGCAATGAGGTACAAGCCATCGCTCTGTTTACTATAAAGTTGCTCTGCAGCATGACGCAGGGTCTGTTTAAAGTCGGTACGTGGCGGACGCTGTCCCTTCTCACTATCGAAGAGCTTTAACAACTGCCTGCTCGACATGCCCTCTGTTCCAGCCGAAAAGACTACCCGTTCACCACGTTTCAAGGCAACCTCAAAATAACCTGGCACATACAAATCCTCGCTATAGTCGTAGCCACGCTCTTGCTCTTTATAATATTCCACTCCACGATACCAATCGGGAGTACTCTTAAAGCTATTCTTAACATTCAACTGCATAGCCAATTCCGGATAGTCGGGATAGAGCGACATAGAGATGCCATGATCTATCTCTTGGTAATGGCTATTTATTTTACTATTTTCATGTGTTAAAGCGTTTACACTGCGGTAGGCCAACAATGGTCGTAAACGAAGTGTGGTGGGTGAATTCGCCTCCAGAAGCGTATAACATATTAACACCCTATTCTCTCCCTGCACCAATAGGCGCTCTTTCTGTAACACCACTCCTCCTACCCGGTAGATGGTTGAGGCCACAGAGTCGATATGAAATTCACGAATATATTTATGTCCGCGAGGACTATAATGGTCGCCGGCAAACTTATGAATGCCAAGGTTAAACTCCGCACCATGTTGAATCACCGTTTCATCGCAGGCAGAGAGGAGCACAAAATTCTCTCTACCCAACTGTGGTACAGGCACTACTAACAAACCATGATATTTGCGAGTATTACAATCTATCAACGTGGTGCCACTATAGGCACCGGCACGATTGGTGCGCAACATCTCCTTGTCGAGAATACGCTCCAAGTTGGTCAACTGCTGTTTATCGAATTTCAAGTAACTCATAATGACTATTTTATAAATATCGAGATTGCTTTTTAACGATATTGTATTTATTTCGGTACAAATTTACATATTTATTGACAATTAATCACTAAACACTGCTAAGATAAACAAAATTTTAATTGAAGTTTAACATCTTACGCTAAATTATCAATAGAAGACAAATATTTCTTTGCATAAACCTATTTCTCTGCCTATCTACAAATAACATAAAACACCAACAGCATGCAAGAAACAGACAACAACGTATCATTTTTGTATAATTATTCTCTGAAACTGTATTATTGTGTTGACCAACCAAACAGAACATTTTAGCAGCAAAGAGCCTATTTTGACGCACCCGACAGGGGCTTTGGTCGGACCTCGCTCGGAGATCGGAAGAGCGTCGTGTAGGGAAAGAGTGTAGGCTATAGTGTAGATC
>CAMTOX010000319.1 GCA_947074225.1 uncultured bacterium | reverse complement strand
TCGGATATAGGATCCGAATTTGGTCCCTCTTTGTTCCCTTTTCGTTCCCTCTTTGTAAGCAACTTGAATAGACAGGAGTTCTCTTTAGGTTTCTTTTCTGCACAATTAGTTTTTTATACTTCTATAGATTTTAATCGACTATCAAATGGCTCTTACTGACTGTTCTGTTACAGCAATAGTCATTCAAGAAATTTTGCACGAAGATTGATATAGATGAATGGAGGGGATAAATATAACCCAATAGAAAACGCATTGCGTATCTCTTGTTTAACAAGAAATTATTTGACTCCTCTTTATATAATGCATTAAAATAGAAAAGAATATGAAAAAAATTATCTTTATGACCATTGTGGTAGCGGCGTTTTGCCAGTCGTGCCTCAATAAAACTAGTGAGCCTACCGGAGTAGATACTGCAGCATGGCAAATAGCATCGCAAACCTACTCACAAGTGGTGTTTGCGGCATCGGCAGGAGAGATATGTGTGGCTGCAAATGCTTGGTATATTGCTACAGATAGCACAGAGAAGGATGAGGTGGTAAATAACTACTTCTCTAATTATTTAATAGCCATGCCTTCGGCCGATACCATATCCATTACCGGGTTATGTAATATTTGTACCTACGGAAAATCGTTAACCGACACCACATGGCTTATGATTCCTCAAAACTCTACCAGTTTAGTGGCGCTCAATTATAAGGTGACATCATTAATCAACGATACTATTCAGATTCTTGGTGTTAATAGTTCTGAAAGCTGTGCCATTACATTAAAGAGTTTAAAGCAAAGCTCAAATAATTATCGCATCTCGGGCAATGGGGTAGGTATTAGTTTGGTAAATAGTGGCAACATTACGGAAAGCGATTTTGTTCTGCCTTCGCCATTAATAATGAACATGACGTCGACTCAAGTTCAAGGAGGACGTTTTGCTTATACCACCAATTCTGGCAATATGACCATAAATCTATATGATCAGACCATATATTTGGCCGACAGACAAATTGATGTGGTTTTCACTCAAGATAATGTAGCTGTAACTTTTATGGACAATACAGAGAACTATAAATACCTAACTATTTTCACTGTTAGCGACTACGAATAATTCTCCGGAAGAGGACTTTTTTAGACACTTATAGTCATTGTTTTATTAGACCGAACTGTTAGTTGTAGTTCGGTTTTTTTATTTCCTTTTTTACAAAATGAACATTCAAATAGAGTTCTCTTTTATATTTTTTTTAATTACAGATGCAGCGTAACTACTTTTTTTCTCATCTATAAGTTGTAGTTAAGTTCTATTTTCTGTGTTGATGACTATTTGGTTGGAGTTGATTTTTTATGTTTACGCTTTCTAAAGATGCTATAAATTATCATTTTAATATATTATCGCTATGAGAAAATTATTTGCCCTTTCTCTTTTACTTCTTTTTTTTTCCGGAGGGATCCTTAAGGCTCAACGCATCGGAATAGAAAATCCTCATGAACTCCGATTAGGCGTTGGAATTCCTTTGGTTTGGAACTTTTATGGATACGACTGTATGAATCAGTATAATAGCTCTTTTAATATGGTTGTTCCTAAGCATAAAGTAACCACACCTGCGTTGTTTGTCTCTTACTTCTATCAGTTTAAAAATTGGTTTGCTTTTGGTGGAACAGTTAACTATGTGGGAAATTATAGCACTACGTACAATATCTATGAACAAAAAATAGCAGGCAGCTACGGATCTACCTTTTTAAGCATTACACCAACCATTCGCTTTGACTGGTTGCGTACCAAATGGGTGAAAATGTACTCCTCTTTAGGACTGGGTGTCAATATGCAAATAGATAAAGTAAT
This sequence comes from uncultured bacterium, assembly GCA_947074225.1. Lineage (GTDB taxonomy): Bacteria > Bacteroidota > Bacteroidia > Bacteroidales > Paludibacteraceae > CAMTOX01. The sequence goes on along the minus strand of CAMTOX010000319.1, from coordinate 1,224 downwards.
AACAAACGCTGGGAGCAACAAATATTACGACTCTTTTGTCTTGCCTAGTTATGAGGTTACTATGATTGGATTGGCTGTGGGGCGTACAGTATATGGATTTGTCGATTTTGGTATGAGTAGCAATTCACTTTCCAGAATTGGGGTAGGTTATAGGTTTAATACAAAAAGAGGAGAATAAGATATGAAAAAAATTATATTAGTAATGACTGTTGTCATGGTGTCATTAACCGCTTGTGTGGACGATTACGATATTCCGGATGTAACATTTATTGGCTACGAACTTGGAGAAGAAGCTTACAATTCGGTAGTGAATGCTATGTCGGCAAAAGAGATTGCAAATGCTGTTAATATCTGGTTGACAACACCCGAAGGCGATGAACGATATAAAGTAGAAGATACTTATTTCCCAAATAACAGAGTGAGAACTATTGGTAAAGATACTATTTCAATAATGGGGATAAGTGTTGTTTATTTAAACGTAACAGAAACAAACGATACGGTGTGGACGGTGCTACCGGCTCAAAATTCACTGCTTACAGATATTGTCTATTATGTAAATCTAAAAACCGACGATTCTACAATAGTAAATGGTATAGATGTTTATGGCGATACAATTGTACATTTAGAATCATCGCAGACGGTGCACCCTAATAAAATAATTATTACTGGTTATGGTAAAGGGATTATGATTAGTCAATGCAAATATTTTAATAATATTAGTTTTAACATTAACAAGGGATTGACTTGTAATTCTTTCCCTCGTCCTGTGTCGTGGGATAGTTTTGTACAATCGCCAATTTTAAGCGGAATAATAGATGTTTTTGTATATCAGTTTGATCAATTAATAGAAGAGGATCAGACAAAAGTTAATTTTAATGGGTCTAATGTTGAAATTACATATCGCAATACCACCTCTCTTTATAACTCCTATGGGAATTATAATAGATATTATTATTAATCTAAGTTCTGTTCTTGTGAATGAATAATAGGACTATTTTTTTTTAGAAGTATATGTTTTGAGAACTGGTGCATAACCTTAGCCTAAATGGGTGATTAATCTAACAAATTAACAAATTATTTATCAATGGTTTTTATTCTCAATAGGTTATAGATGTTGGCACTGTAATTTACATAATAATATTAAATTGTCATGTCATTTATGATAAAATGGCAGATCGGAAGAGCACACGTCTGAACTCCAGTCACATTCATAAATCTCGTATG
>CAMTOX010000318.1 GCA_947074225.1 uncultured bacterium | reverse complement strand
CATCAATGCGATGACTAATGGGCTGCCCAATTTCAATATTCACACCAACTAAAGCTCCTAACTTATCTCTTACATCATTCATTACTTCATTTCGAGTGCGTTTATCCAATACAAATGGAGCTTCAATTTCTGAAGTATTCACTCCTAAAGCATGTTCATCCAGCTCGGCACGCCCTGTTTTGCGTGCAACAGTTTGAATTTCTGGACTGGTAAGTAATAACTTTTCCGCACGCTCTCCAATCTTATTACTCTCTTCGAGCGATATGCCCGGAAGCGAAGATATATTAATCGTAAACGAACCTTCGTTGAAAGGAGGAAGAAACGAACGACCTAAAGTGAAGAATAAAACTACTGCAATGATAAATAAAGCAATTGTACTACCCAGTGTCACTGTTTTATGGCGAAGTACCCAAGTAAGCATCTTGCCATAAACACGTTTCATGGTGCGCGATATGATTGGTTCTTTTCCCTCTTTCTTTTCTTTTTCTTTTTTCTTCTCTCTGCCAAGCAAATATGAGCACAATACTGGTGTTAATGTTAATGCAACAACAGTAGATGCAAATAATGCCACAATAAATGCGATACCAAGTGGGACCAACATGCGTCCTTCCATTCCAGTTAAGAAAAAGAGTGGAATGAAGCTGGCAATAATAATGAGTGTTGAGTTTAGAATTGGCATTCGCACCTCTTTTGATGCTTTAAATACTACCTCTTTAATTGGTAACTGTTCACTTTGGGGTAATAATCTATTCTCGCGCAATCGTTTATATACATTCTCTACATCCACAATAGCATCATCTACCAACGAACCTATGGCAATGGCCATACCACCCAGACTCATGGTATTAATTGTCATACCTAAAAGGTGCAATGTAAGTATAGATACTAAAATAGCAATAGGCAATGTAACTAATGATATAATAGTGGTGCGTACATTTGCTAAGAATAAAAATAATACAATCACCACAAAGATGCCACCTTCGAACAATGACTTCTTTACATTGTCAATCGAACTCTCAATAAATCGACTTTGGCGGAAGATATCAGTCGATATCTTTACGTCAGCTGGTAGATTTCTTTGAACTTCTGCCAATGCCTCTTCCAATTTTTGTGTTAGTTCAATGGTGCTGGTCGATGGTTGCTTGGTTACTGTCAGTAATATTGCCGGTTTACCTCGTTCACTAGCTGTTCCTAGTTTAGGAGCCTTTGGCCCAATCACTACATTGGCTATATCATTTAACACAATCGGATAGCCATTGACGTTTTTAACAACTGCTTGCCCAATATCATTAATATCATCAGTCGCCAAAACACCTCGTACAATATATTCATTGCCATATTCATAAAGCACACCTCCATTGGCATTTAAGTTCATGCCGCGTGTAGCATTCATCACTTCGTCGAGTGCAATGCCGTAATGTCGCATGCGCAATGGGTCGAGCTGTATTTGATACTCCTTTATATCGCCACCCAATACGGCTACTTGTGCCACACCGCCTGTCGATAATAGTCGAGGGCGAATGGTCCAGTCGGCAATGGTTCGTAAATCAATCATGGAAGTAGAATCGGCAGTAACGCCAATAATCATTACTTCGCCTAAGATAGATGATTGCGGACCGAGTGTTGGGCTTCCTGAATTGGGAGGAAGTGATTCGCCAACTACGGCTAACTTTTCACTTACAATCTGACGAGCTAAATATACATCCATACCCCAATCAAACTCTACCCAAACAACCGAGAAACCATTTGTAGAAGATGAACGGACTCGACGTACACCTGTAGCTCCATTAACGGCCGTTTCAATAGGGAAAGTCACTAATTGCTCAACCTCTTCGGAAGCCATACCATTTGCTTCGGTCATAACAACTACTGTCGGAGCATTTAAGTCAGGAAAAACATCCACATCAGTATGATAAGCGGTATATGTCCCAACAACAATAAGTATAATAGATGCTGCTAAAACTACGATGCGGTTGTGCAGCGAAAACTGTAATATCTTGTTTAACATGTTAGCCTCCTTCCATTAATGTGCATGACCATGAGGAATGGCTGAAGAGGCAGAAGCTAAGCGTACTTGATAGGCTCCTTTCGTAACTACGGCATCACCCGCTTTTATTCCCGAAAGTATTTGTACCTCTATACCATTATCAGCTCCCAAAGTTACTTCTTGCCGCTTATATCCTTCTTCGTCTAATTGAATATAAACGAAATTTAGACCTTGTTCTTCGGTCAATGCTGTGCGTGGTACACTTATCACATTAGGCATTGGAGTAGAGAGTAAGAATATCTCAACAAACGAACCAGGTATAATATCACCTTTATTGTCGAATTCAAACGTTACCGGAATATAGAAAGAATTAGACTCAGCGACTTTACCTGTTGAAAGCAATTTTCCATCCAATTTGCTCAATTCGTAAACCTGATTATCATAAGGTGTTTGGAAATTGGCCGATTGAATGGTTGATAATGCAGGGTAATATCTCTCAGAAACATCAGCACGAAGAAACAGTTTACGATTTTGTGTAATGCTCACCAATGGTTGTCCAATAGTAACATAGTCGCCTTCGTTCACTAATATGTTTTTTACATATCCATTAATGGGAGCTTTAATAGATACACCATTTGAAGTGCTTCCATTTGCAATTGCTTCATATGTAATGCGGGCATTCTCATAATTCTGTTCGGCTTGTGCAAACTCTTTTTGCGAAACGATTTGACTTTCTACAAGAGGCTTCATGCGTTCGTACTCTTTTTGAGCTACATTGTATGCGATGCGTGCTCGCTCCACTGGATTGCCATCGGCAATGTTGCTCGATGATATCGTAATAAGTGGAGTGCCCTTACTAACACTTTTGCCTTGTGTAACCACTCCATTGAAGCTGACAATACCGGCTACATTTGCTACTGCTATCGATTCATCTCCTTGTGCCACCAATACTTGACCGCTAGTTTTAATCCCTTGCTGAAATGTAGATGGTTGTATGGTAGTTCGGATGAGCGTCGTGTGTGGACAGAGTGTAGGCGTGTGGGGTGGTTGTGGTTGTCGGTGTTTTTTTGGTTTTTAA
>CAMTOX010000317.1 GCA_947074225.1 uncultured bacterium | reverse complement strand
AAGAATCCGTTTTCTAATTCAGGATCCATCTCAAAAGCATGACCCAAACCCATTTGTTCCTCTGGTAATCCTGCCATCAATGCCAATTGTTCATTGATACAGTCAGATGCTAACACTGTATGTGCTTGTTCATAAGCATCGGCTGTGGTTAAATAGTTATCTTCACCGGTATTTATAATTACTCCTGCAAAACCATTGATTATACGAGAGAAATATTGGTCTACCATGGTACGTTGCATGTTTATGTCGCGGAACAAGATTCCATAAAGGGCATCATTAAGCATCACATCCAAGCCCTCTAGTGCTCCCATAGCAGCTATTTCCGGCATACATAAGCCAGAGCAATAATTGCATAAACGAATATAGCGACCTACTTCTTCTCCAACTTCATCAAGGGCTTTACGCATTATGCGGAAGTTTTCTTGTGTAGCAAAAGTGCCTCCAAAACCTTCTGTTGTGGCACCATAAGGTACATAGTCTAATAAGCTTTGACCGGTTGTGCGTATCACGGCTATTATATCTGCTCCTTGACGTGCTGCAGCTTGAGCTTGTACCACATCTTCATAAATGTTTCCTGTTGCAACAATTACATAAAGATAAGGTTTACTTCCTTCGCCCAAAGTTTCTAAATACTTTGCCCTACGTGATTTATTACCATTTATTCGTTCTATGGTTGCTTTAATAATAGGAGATAGGGCATGGTCTATCTCTTCTTGACTATGAATAGGTAATTTCGTTAAATCTAATTGTCCTTCTCCTATTTTATCGGCTATAGCTTGTACAGATAGTCCTGTCTCAGCTATAGCATTACCTAAATAAAACATTACTCCATCGCCTAGTGCTTGACTTTGCATCAATGCATCTACTACAATATTGGGTAATGGAACATCATTAGCATCTACGCCATCTATTCCTAATAATCGACAGATAGAACGCTCCACTGCCACGGTGGTATAACGTTCTACAAAATGCTGTACTTCTTCAGCAATGTTTTTAGACACCTGTTTCGCATGTCCGACTTTATTAAAATCAAGTCCTACTTTTGATTTTTGCATACTAACTATATCTTTTCTTAATTTATTTCTTTTGATTCAGATAGATTTTTTTAGCCATATCAATAAACTCCTCATTGATTCCCAATAATTGAGCTATTCTGATTGCCTCCTGAGGGGCATGTTCACTGTCATCGGGAACTAATGTGTAATCTATCCATTTTTCAATATTTGATGTATCCAATAACGCTTCTTTACGTAATCCTTTTACGCGTAATCTCTCACATGAAGCTTCTATACTATCGTAATGAGATGTTACAATGCAGTAATTTTCAGTTGAAGATAGTATGGTTAAAAATGACGATACTAACGCTCTTCCCTCTGCTGGATTGGTGGTTCGAGCTAATTCGTCTACTAATATTAATGACTTTTTTTCTTTATGTATTGTAGATAATATATGGTCTATTTGTTTCATCTCTGAAGCAAAGGACGATAAACCCTGCGTCTCATCTTGTTCATCACTCATAGAACATAAAATAGTATCTACTAACACAACATTGGCTTTTCTTGATGGAACATAAAAACCAAATTGAGATAGTAATTGAACTAAAGCCAATGTGCGTAGGAGAACTGATTTACCTCCCATATTTATACCGGTTAGTAATATGGGAGTTGTGTTTATAGTTATATCTACGGGTTGTATCTCTTTCTTTTGTTGTTCTAAAGAAATCTTTAATTTCGGATTATACAATCCTTGATAAGAAATCTCTTTATTATTTATCTCTGGTTTACAACATGAGAAACGTAATGCCAATTTTGCTTTTGATAAATCAATATCTATTCTTGCAATTTGTTTTAACGCCTTACGCAAAGCATTATCATAACTCCACAGATGTTCTGATAACTCTTTACGTATTTTATTTTCTATCTCTTGAGCTTGTAATATCAACTCTATCTCTTGTTCCTCTTTTTGAGAACGCAAAACCTTACGTATATCGGCAAGCTTCTTATCGTAACAATCATAAATATAAAAACTTGCCAAACGTTGATTCTCAGGATCTAATAAATCAATACTTTCTTTTAGATCTGGCAATAACTCATATCCTAAACGTTTTAAGATTGTATTTATTTTTAACGATAATAATCCAAATTGTTTTATCTCAAATAATTCTATATCATCTAACAACATGCGTTGTTTGAGATGATTTATTGAACCCTCTATATCCATTACTTCATTAAACAATAAAGTAAGAGCTTCTATAGATTCAGTTTTACTACTATCATTCAGTTGTTCTAGCCAATAGGCTATAGAGTCATAACATTTCTCTAATTCTATGCTGTTTTTTGAGAAGGTTGTTTTGTATAGTTCTTTCCGACTATTACCTGCAAACAGTTCCATCTCATCAATCATAAAACGAAATGCACTCCACTCTTCTATGGCTTTCTTTAGCAACATAAACTTAACTTTCTAATTCCTTGACATTAAATACTGGAAGACCAATCTGTTCAGATAATCTTTTACATAATTCATTACTATCTAAAACATACCCATGAGGAGAGATAGGATTTACCGTAACCGCAATGAGATGTGTTTTATATAATACCTCAATCTTTCCTCCTTTCTTTAAAAAAGATAGGTAGGATTGTGGTGTAATAAAGAGTTTTGTAAAATCTCGTATTATTAATTTTATCTCTCCTTCTTGTTGTTGTAATGTCAAATATTGTAAGAACTTATCACTTACTACTCCTCCAACATATATTCTTCGACCTTTAAGAAATAATTTATCCTTAAATTTTTCTATCATTAAAGCTGATGGAATATTTAAGTTATGCCATTCATTATCTTCATCAATAGCCCAAATACCTTTATCAAAATCTTGACATGGAGGGACTATATTTTTATTACATGGAGGTAAAGATATTAAATCACATATAAATTTAGTCTGTTTAATTAACTGATTTATATTGGCAGAATAGGCCGCTCCTGTTGCCAGTATCATAGCTTCTGTAACAGTGGGAGAGGCTAAACTCATGCGCGATAAGGCTCCATCAACCAATGTGAGTGGAATGTCTAACG
>CAMTOX010000316.1 GCA_947074225.1 uncultured bacterium | reverse complement strand
TAATCTCTGAAATAGGTTGCTATCTGTTCCCAAAAAGCACGCTGACGGGCATTCACCTCATATTCCTTTGCTTTGGTGCAATTCTCTTCCAGCCATCCGGAATCCCAATGTGCATTTAAAACAACATACATATTGTTGGTAAGGCAGTAATCTACAACCTCTTTTACGCGGGCCAACCAATTGCTGCTCAATAATGCTTCAGAAGAACGTTCTTGGTGGTTATACCAAGCGCAAGGAATGCGTATGGCATTAATGCCTGTTGCTGCAATACTGTCTATAAGTCGTTTTGTGGTTTTGGCATTACCCCATCCGGTCTCTCCGGTTGGCACCTCCATAGAATTGCCAAGATTCCATCCCAAATACATAGCCGAAGCTAGTTGTGTAGCTGTACGGTTCATGTTGCTATTGTCGGGAGCTATTGGGTTTGTGTTGTACGAAGGGAAGAGCTTATCTTTTTGTACTATCTTTATGACTTGTCTTTTTGCTAACGTTGCACTGAATACAATGCTATCTTCACGCACTGCTCCACTCTCATTAGCCGATATGGTAAGGGTTATTTCAGTTGGGCAATCACCCTTCTCGCTAGATAATGTTAGCCAGTTGGCACTGGTTTCTGCACTCCATTCCGGAGCATCGCCACGCAACGTAATAGTTGTTTCTCCACCCTCTTCAGTAAATTCATTTGCTGCAGCAGTAACGCTAAAGGCATAGAAATATTCGCTACCCTCTTGGGTTATACTCACTTCACGCTCTGTATTACCAGCTTTAATAGTTACGCTGGTCATTTTACCTTCGGCCACTTTTCCTAATGCTTTGAAAGTAATCATACCGCGTTCGCGGTTTCCAGAACGTGGCGATACTTCCAGCCAATCTTGTTCATCCATTACCACTTGCCATGAAGCAGCATCGGTGGTTAAACTAATAAATTGAGAACCACCCTCCTCACTAAAGTGAAGAGAATCTTTATCCAACGTTAAACTATTCTGGTCTTCTTTACAGCCTACTAATAGAATAATGGCTATTAGGGCTATTAAATTTAAAATTCTTTTCATGTCGTTATTTTTCTTCATCTATATTTATGATTATTCCTTTTAATATCAATTTAAGAAGGTTTAGTTTAAGTGCCTCCAAATAGGGAACTAAGAGGGATTAAATAGGGACCAAATTGGGATATAGGATCCGAATTTGGTCCCTATTTAATCCTCTTTTATCGTTACTTTGTAACCTATCTCTCTTATCTATTTATTGAATAATAAATGACTTTATTTAGGTTGATATTCAAACCAATCAAAATCGGCATAAGCACCACTCTCGCTGTTAGATTGGGTAAAGAGCCCAATCACTAAGCCGGTAAACCCACCTGCTGTTTCAGAACTCAAGAATTTGCTGTCCATGCTTCCTACATGGATATAATCTTTACCATTGGTTGAATAATAGAAATTGTAATTGTATGGCGCACCTTCAATGCGCAAGTATACTTTGTTTTGTTTTATATTTATGTTCTTTTCCACATGATTCAACATGCCTAAATTATAGCTTAAGCGAATGCTTTTTTCTCCATTCTCCTGCACTATGGCAAGGGTATATCGGTAGTTATTGCTCATGTAGATGGTTATGCCGGCTTGCGAACCATTAGTTAGGTGGGCGGCATCTAAAGCTGTGGTAGCGTCGAATTCAAAATGTTGTTGACGACGGCTGATAAATGTTGGTGAGGCAACAGAATCCAAAGTAATGGTCGATGCCTTAAGTCTTAAATGTCCTTTACGCTCTGTGAGCGAATAGCGCTCCATGTGTGGGTTGCTTAAATAGTTCCAAGTATGGTTTAAAGTTGGAGTGTCAAAGTTGTCGCGCACTGCAAGGGCCGCTTTAGGTTGTTGAGGTAGAGTGGGGCAATACATCTGTTCGTAAACAGTGCCATCGCCATTTATAACAGGCCAGCCATTCTTCTCCCATGTCATAGGAGCCAAAAAGGTTTCACGACCTAAGATGTGGTGTCCGGTAGTTCCCGGGCGGAAGCCTAAGAATACACACCACCAACTGCTGTCGTGGGCTTGAATGAAGTCGGCATGGCCAACTCCTTGAATAGGGTTTGTCTCACTCCAACGTTTTTGGTGAGTTAAGATAGGATTGGCAGGATTTGCTTCGTATGGACCATAAATGTCGCGGCTACGTGCTATGGTTACTTTGTGGCCAAATTCAGTCCCGCCTTCGGCCAATACAAGGTAGTAGTAGCCATCTTTTTTGTATATATGTGGAGCCTCAGGATATCGGCCTCCGGTACCGCCCCAAATGTTGCGGCTCTCGGTGAGTAGCTCACCAGTTTGTAGATCTATTTCGGCCATCTGGATATAATCGCCGTTGCTAAGGAAGTAGCTCTTGCCATCTTCATCGAAGAAGATTTCAGGGTCTATACCTCCTTGGTTTACCCAAATGGGTTCAGACCACCCTTCGAGAGGGTTGGTTGAAGTAACGTAAAAGTTGCCTTTGTCGCTCACATTGGTAGTGATCATGTAAAATACTCCGTTGTGATGTCTAATCGTTGGTGCATAGATACCATTCCAGTATCCCGCTTTATCGAGATTGATTTGTGATGGACGGTCCAAAACATAACCTATGCATTCCCAGTTTATCAAATCTTTGCTGTGGTGCAAAGGCACACCGGGGAAGAACTGAAAACTGCTGTTTACCATATAATAATCGTCGCCTACCCGGCACACTGATGGGTCAGGATAGAAACCCGGTAGAATAGGGTTCTGATAGGTCTGTGCCGATACACACAAGAGGTTGAAGATAGCAAAAAAGGTTATTATAAAGTGTTTCATGTTGAATAAGGTTAAAGACATAGTTAGAGCTATTCTAGACACTTTTTTAGGTGCTAGAAGCACTATTTGAAAAATACTTTTTAGGAAAAAAGGGTGCAGTCAACCCAATTAAAAAACAAGACTGCACCCTTTGATATGAAGAAATTATTCTACTACAGGAGTCAATTGAATACCATTAGACTCTTCTTTTCCATCAGCGCTAATCGCAATCCATATATTGCCGGCGCCACCGTTAGAGTTTAAAGGAGCCATGAAATA
>CAMTOX010000315.1 GCA_947074225.1 uncultured bacterium | reverse complement strand
CCGTTTGGCGCACCAATACCGATACCTTTTATTTTTTCAACGCCACCATGATCTATAATAAGAGGAAGGAGGTTTTTGCAAACTTCGTCTACATAATCTTCAACGGCTTCGTGTGTCTGTGTTTTAATAGAGCCGTTTGCGATAATACTACCGCGTGCATCAACGATGCCGAAGACTGTATTGGTTCCGCCTATGTCGATACCTACAACATAGGGCTTTTCCATGTTTGAATTCATGATAAAATTGTTTAAAGGATTAATTCTCTGTAGTTAGTTTTTCAATGCTCGCAAAAATACACAAAGAAGATTGAGAATGCAAAGACTTTTTAAGAAAATGTGCGGTATAATAATGATTTTCGTTTGCAAATATGCTCTTTAGCTATGATTTATAAGTGGTTATTCTAAAACTGTCATATGTAAACACCAAAACAGCCGAAATCTGTTGTAAAGATTCCGGCTGATCTATATTAAATTATATGTATCGCAATTACTTCGTTGTACTTGAGGCGGTTTGGGTGAATGTCATAGCAAAATCATTGCTGTCTTCATCGCCTAAGTACAACTCACAGTTGGTAAACGAAAGGCTATATCTGTATTGGCTTTCGGGCACAAACTGCACACCGGCACTGTTACACACTTTTACGGTTGCCACATAAGTACCTGTTACACTTCCTGCTGCAATCGATTTGATCTTTGGATAGAGAATCGATGGAATAGTTGTATCAGAGGAACTTCCGCTATAGCTCTTGCAAATAATGCCAAGATTGGTCACATCGGTATTGGCAGGAACTACTAAGAAAGGTATCTCTACTTCTGCATTCGCATTCATCGTAAATACGGTAGTGCTTACCACAATTTCGCAATCTACATATTCGTCAATAGTGGTATCATCGTCATGACAAGCTGTGATAGCAAATAACGATAAAATCATCACAAATGGTAAAAACAATCTTCTTTTCATAATCGGTCATAATTAGAAATTAATAAATCACTATATCAATTTTAGGTTGGTAAGAAATTTAATAAAATGCTGCTTATAGAATGACTTTTCTGATAAAATGTTTGCTTTTCTTTTGCCTTTAAATATTATTTATGGCATATAAATAAAAAATCACTATTGGGCAGATGACTCTATGTTTTAGACAAAATAAAAGATGCCCGACAGCCACAGAAAAACATAGTAACAGAGAATAAGCATTTGCATTCATAGAGTTTGGTTTTAGTATCATTAAACCATGGAAATGTAAATATTTGTAGCATCAATGATGTTTTTTCTAAAAAAAAGTTTCAGGGTAGTGCAACTTTTCACTATACCCTTGCGTCTAATGGGGTATATTCTTAGAAAATCTTCTATAAAATAAACATATCGTGATACGACTTAAAGACATTAATAAGACTTACTACAATGGTGCCCCGCTTCATGTGCTGAAAGGAATCAATCTCGAAATTGCAAAAGGTGAATTCGTTTCGATCATGGGATCATCGGGCTCCGGCAAATCTACATTGCTGAATATTCTGGGTATTCTTGATAGTTATGATTCTGGTGAATATTATCTGAACGGAACACTGATCAAGAACCTCAGTGAAAATAAAGCTGCCGAATATCGTAACCGCATGATCGGTTTCATCTTCCAGTCATTCAATCTGATCTCTTTTAAGAATGCGATGGAGAATGTGGCACTGCCTCTCTTCTATCAGGGCGTAAGCCGCAAGAAACGCAATGCACTGGCGCTGGAATATCTCGATCGCCTCGGACTGAAAGAGTGGGCACACCACATGCCCAATGAGATGAGTGGGGGACAAAAGCAACGTGTGGCCATTGCCCGTGCCCTGATTACCCGTCCGGATATTATTCTTGCCGATGAGCCTACCGGCGCACTCGACAGTAAAACATCGGTGGAAGTGATGCAGATTCTGAAAGAGCTTCACTCGCAGGGAATGACCATCGTTGTCGTTACGCACGAAAGCGGTGTGGCCAATCAGACCGATAAAATTGTGCATATCAAAGATGGTGTCATCGAACGCATCGAAGAGAATCACAATCACGATGCTTCTCCTTTTGGCATCAACGGATTCATGAAATAAAACGGAGTCTAATTTTTCTAACCCTACCAATATATAAATATGTTTGATCTCTGGCAGGAAATATACAGTACAATAAGACGCAACAAACTGCGCACCGCCTTAACCGGGTTTGCCATAGCATGGGGTATTTTTATGCTAATTGTTTTGCTTGGCGCCGGTAACGGTCTCATCCATGCTTTTCAAAAGGAATCTGATGCTATGAACTATAATTCTATGAGAATCTCTCCCGGCTGGACTACTAAATCATTTGACGGACTCAAGGAAGGGCGTCGTATCGAATTCGATAACAGAGATGTAAACTCTATTGAAAAACACTTTCCTGATAATGTTGAAACAGTCGGCGCAACTGTTTCTCAGAGTGCACAGAATGTAAGTTTCGGTAAAGAATATGTGAATATAGGTTTGCTGGGTGTTTACCCTAATTACCTGGAATTGGAATCACAACGTATGCATAGCGGGCGTTTCATTAACTCACTCGACCTGGAGCAAAGGCGTAAAGTAATGCTTTTGCATAACCGCACTGCTGATATAATTTTTGGTAAAATAAAAACTGAACCCATCGGTCAGTATGTCAATGTCAATGGTATCGCATTCAAGGTTGTTGGACTTTATACCGATGATGGTTCGAGTACAAATAATGATGCATTCATACCTTTTACTACTCTTCAAACGATTTATAATAAAGGTGATAAACTTGACAGAATTATTTTTTCTACGACCAATCTGTCAACTTTGGCCGGAAGTGAAGATTTTGAGAATGACTTACGTAAAGTAATGGCTAGCAATCACCGATTTGACCCTACTGACCGTAGTCCTTTACGAATATGGAACCGTTTTACTCAGCTTACACAGACTCAGAATGTTATCATGATATTAAAAATAGCCATTTGGGTGATAGGTATTTTTACCCTTCTCAGTGGAATAGTGGGTGTATCGAATATTATGCTGATTACTGTAAAAGAACGTACCCGCGAGTTTGGTATCCGTAAGGCATTGG
>CAMTOX010000314.1 GCA_947074225.1 uncultured bacterium | reverse complement strand
AGATCTACACTATGGCCTACACTCTTTCCCTACACGACGCTCTTCCGATCTAGCAGTGAGTTTGCCTTATTTCTGTGGATTTGAGGATCCGTTAGAGAATGCCAATTGGACTTTTAGAAAAGGTACTAATTTTGGCAATCAATGGGTTATTGGTTCTGCGGTGGCCAATTATGGCAACAATAGTTTATATATTTCTCACAATAACGGTACTTCAGCAGAATATACCAACAGTAAGGGATCTGCCATTGCCTATCGTACTTTTAACCTACCTCAGGGCACCTATCAGGTCGATTTTGATTGGATGGCTTTGGGTAATGGTACAGACGTAATGTATGTGGCATGGATGACCAGTCAGACTGAGAATGTAGATCTTTGGGCGACCGATAATAATGGTGCCGGTTCCGGTGTTAAGATGTATTCAAAACCTTGGCAAAGCATAGTAGCTAATGGTGTTACTCAGCGCGATACCATTATGTCTAGTTATGCTACTTGGCAGCATGGTTCTTTTGAGGTGAATTCGAGCGGTAATCCGGTGAAGTTGGTTTTTTTCTGGACCAACTCTCAGACCAAAGCCAATAATCCCGGTGGTTGCATAGACAATGTTCAGATAAATTTTAAGCGTGCTTGTCCAAAACCAACAAACTTAGTTTTTAATTTAGGTAATTCTCAAGATGAGGGAATATTGTCTTGGAGCAGTAATGCCAATTCTTGGGATGTACGCTATAAGAACTCTAATGATTTACATTGGACCACTCATTATAATGTGACTAATAAATTTGATACAATATCAGGATTGACCAAAGGTATTTATACTTTTTGGGTTAGAGCGCATTGTGATGACGATACCAGTTCATGGGCAGTAATAACCAATGTGTTGGTTTATACCTCTTTGGCAGCATGTGTGGATTATATTAATTTGAATGCTTCCACTGTGACGTGTACATCGGGCGGTTTTGCCAATCCGTATAGTACACCCGGCAAGATAGATTTTGGTTCCAATTCCGGTTCGAGCAGGCATACGGTTCATTATGGTATAGGCGCTTATGATTCCCGAACGGGAAATGGTCTTTCCACGGTTCCACCCGGTGAGGTTGCTTCTGTGCGTTTGGGCAACTGGAGTACCGGTGCACAAGCAGAAGCCATTACTTATAATGTAACCATAGATTCTTCGGCCACTATTCTACTGTTGAAATATGCAGTGGTGCTAGAAGATCCTAATCATAGTTCATCTGAACAGCCTCGATTTAAACTGGAGTTGCTAGATCCTAGCGGTAGTTTGATTGATCCAAGTTGTGGAGCTGCCGACTTTATACCGGGTACCAATACAAGCGACTGGAATGTAAATGGTTCTGTGAAGTGGAAGAATTGGACCACGATGGGATTAAATCTTACTCCTTATGTAGGTCAAAACATTCAGGTGCGTTTCACCACTTATGACTGTTCTCAGTCCGGTCACTATGGTTATGCTTACTTTACTTTAGACTGTGCCGAGGCAGAGTTGGAAGGTGAGACCTGTGGTGGCGCTACTACCACGACTATTCGTGCTCCTGAAGGTTTTTCTTATCGTTGGTTTGTCGCCGGCGATACAACGGCATTTGGCGATCCGATCAATGTGGTAAGTACCGATCGTTATTTCTCAGCTCAAGAGAATGACACCTCCGATTATACTTGTCGTGCCATGTTGTTAGATAATCCGAGTTGTTATTTCGATCTCAATTTGTCTTTATTGCCCAAATGGCCTGTAAGCGGTTTTATGCCTCGTTGGACACCTAAGAATTGTAAGAACCAGATGGAATTTATAAATACGAGTTTTATTAATTCTAATCGTGGTGCCACTACCGATATGCCAAGCACTTTTTATTGGCAGTTAAGCGATGGACGAACTTCTACAGCTCAAGATCCTTCTTTTTCTTTCCCTAATGAGGGAGGGCGTTATACGGTGCAGTTAGTATCAAGTATGGCAGAGGATCAGTGTTTAGACACGTTGATATTTGATCTTAATGTGCCTGCAATATTATCTTACGATAGTGTGGTTAAAGCAGGTATTTGTGATGATGGTACTTATATTTTCAATAAAAAGCCTTACAATGAGGAAGGGATGTATGTGGATTCCATGCTCACTTATTGTGGTTGCGATAGTATCATTACATTGGACTTGAAGGTTTATTCAGAATTTAAGGAGTATGTTTACGATACGATATGTGAGGGAATGGTATACGATTTTAACGGTTATCCTTTGACTGCTACCGGCATTTATACCGACACACTCTTATCGTCTATGGGATGCGATAGTATAGTGACGCTTTATTTGCAGGTGAATCCGGTATTGTCCATTGTTTTTGATCCTGTTTCAGAGATCTGTGCCGATGATTCAGAATTTGAGATCAACTTCACTCCTTCTTATAATCCAACCAGTTATGAGGTGAAGTTTAGCGCTGCAGCCTTGGCGGCAGGGTTTGTAGATTTGGAATCTCCTTATCAAGATAATACCATTAAGATAGAGTTGCCAAGTTCATGTATGCCGGATTATTACACCGCTAATATTGTTTTCTACGACAGCACTTACCTATGTGGTAATGTGGTGATGCCTATGAGTTTTGCCGTTTTATATCCGGATACAATCATGAAGCAGAAGTTTAATAATGTATTGTCATTGAAGAACTCTGATTACAATGGAGGTTTTAGTTTCAGTGGCTATCAATGGTATAAAAATGGTGTACCAATGGTGGGTGAGACCGGATCCTATTTATATTTAGGCGAGAGTAATTCTTTTAGTACAAGCGATAGTTATCGGGTAGCGATAACACGAGCCGATGGAACTACATTGATGAGTTGTGAATTTACTCCTGTAGCAGCAAGACCTACAATAAGCGTATTACCTTCGATAGTAGGACCGGCAGAACAGATACGTATAACTATTTTGGGACGCGGTGAAGCTAAATTATGGAGTCCGGGAGGATTATTATTAAGATCAGTGACAATGAATGATGAAGCTTATATTTCTGCTCCTACAGAACCTGGGGTATACTTATTGCAAGTAGTAGATGAAAATGACCGTCAAACATTACGCATTGTAGTCACATCGCGCTAGATATTAATTG
>CAMTOX010000313.1 GCA_947074225.1 uncultured bacterium | reverse complement strand
AAGAAGATATTGGTAAAAAGATTAGCGTAGATGAGTACAATGCTGCTTGTCGCGCCGATGTGATGAAATATACCAAAGAGTGGTCGGACTTAACTCATAAGATGGGCTATTGGGTAGATCTAGAGCATCCCTATATTACCTACGATAACAAATATATTGAGAGCTTGTGGTGGTTGTTGAAACAACTTTACAACAAAGGGTTGCTTTACAAGGGCTACACCATTCAGCCTTACTCGCCTGCTGCGGGTACTGGTTTGAGCACACACGAGCTGAACCAACCAGGTTGCTACAAGGATGTGAAAGACACCACGTGTACTGCACAGTTCAAGGTGGTAGCTCCTGCGGCTCCTGCCAACGATTTCCAAAAACTATTGACCAATGGCGATGCCTATTTCTTAGCATGGACAACCACGCCTTGGACGTTGCCATCAAATACAGCATTGTGTGTAGGTCCAAAGATTGATTACGTGGCTGTACGCAGCTTCAACCCATACAGCGGTGCCCCTGCGGTGTACGTATTGGCAAAAGCGTTGTTGAACGCACAGTTTAATCCTAAGGCTGCCGAAGTGGCCATGAGCGACTATAAACCAGGCGATAAGCTAGTGCCTTTTGAGGTGATTGGCGAATGTACTGGTAAAGAGTTGTTGGAACTACAGTATGAGCAGTTGATCCCTTGGGTAAACCCTGGTGAGGGTGCTTTCCGTGTTATTGCTGGCGACTATGTTACCACTGAAGATGGTACTGGTATTGTACACATTGCACCTACCTTTGGCGCCGACGATGCATTTGTGGCTAAGAAAGCAGGTGTGCCTGCCTTGACCATGACTACTAAGAAAGGCGAAACTCGCCCTATGGTAGACTTGACAGGTAAGTTCTTCAAGATTGAAGATTTGGACGATGCCTTTGTGAAGGATCAAGTGAATGTAGATCTTTATGGTGAGTATGCTGGACGCTATGTGAAGAATAGCTACGATGCTGCCTTGACAGATGAGGATGAGACCTTAGATGTGAGCATCTGCATCATGTTGAAACAAGAGGGATTGGCCTTTAAGATAGAGAAACATACCCATAACTACCCACACTGCTGGCGCACAGATAAACCTGTGTTGTACTACCCATTGGATAGCTGGTTCATTAAGACTACCGACTGCCGTGAGCGCATGATTGAGTTGAATGAGACCATCAACTGGAAACCTCAGTCTACTGGTACAGGTCGTTTTGGCAAGTGGTTGGAGAACCTTCAAGATTGGAACTTGAGCCGTAGCCGCTATTGGGGTACTCCGCTACCTATTTGGCGTACCGAAGATGGCACAGAGAGTGTCTGCATTGGCTCCATCGAAGAGTTGATGTTGGGCATTGAACAATCTATCAAGATGGGCTTCATGACCGAGAATCCTTATAAGAACTTTAAAGTAGGCGACTATAGTGCAGAGAACTATGCACCAGAGAATATCGACCTTCACCGTCCATATGTAGATGGTATTGTCTTAGTTTCTGAATCGGGACAACCTATGTTCCGTGAACTAGATTTGATTGATGTATGGTTCGATTCTGGTGCTATGCCTTACGCTCAATTACACTATCCTTTTGAAAATAAAGAAGATTTTGAGAAACGTTATCCTGCCGACTTTATTTCGGAAGGTGTTGACCAAACCCGTGGATGGTTCTTTACCCTACACGCCATTGGTACTATGATCTTTGATTCGGTAGCATTCAAGAATGTTATATCTAATGGTTTAGTATTAGATAAGAATGGTAACAAGATGTCTAAACGTTTAGGAAATGCTGTAGATCCATTTATAACTATTGGCTCATATGGTTCAGATCCGTTACGTTGGTATATGATGACAAATGCCTCACCATGGGATAATTTGAAATTTGATGTGGAAGGAGTTGAAGAAGTACGACGTAAATTCTTTGGTACCCTCTATAATACCTACTCTTTCTTCGCACTTTATGCCAATGTTGATGGTTTTGAATATAATGAGGCAGATATTGCTATTGCCGATCGTCCAGAGATTGACCGTTGGATTCTCTCGCTTTTAAACACCTTAGTGAAGGAAGTTACTGAGCATTATGAGAATTATGAACCTACGCGTGCAGGACGTGCAATAAGCGATTTTGTAGGCGAAAACTTAAGTAACTGGTATGTACGATTAAATCGTAAACGTTATTGGGGAGGAGAATATAGTAATGACAAGATAGCTGCATATCAAACACTATATACTTGTTTAATGACCATTTCTAAATTAATGGCTCCTATTGCTCCGTTCTTTGCCGACCAACTATATCGTGATTTAAATGCTGTTACTGGAAAAGAACAAGAGATTTCTGTGCACTTGGCCGAGTTCCCAAAAGCCGATACAATATTAATAGATGCTCATTTAGAGGCTTGTATGCAGTTGGCACAACAGAGTTCGTCTATGTTATTAGCATTACGTCGTAAGGCCGATAAGAAAGTACGTCAGCCACTACAAAAGGCTATCATACCTGTTACCGATGCCAAAATGGGTGAGGAGTTGAAATATATTGCCGACTTAATTAAGGCCGAAGTAAACATTAAAGAGCTTGAAGTAGTGAATGCCGACGATAGCAGCATAAGCTTAGTTAAGCGTATCAAACCTAACTTTAAAACACTAGGTAAGAAATATGGCAAACAAATGAAAGCCATTGCAGCCGCTATAAGCGCATTTGGTCAAGAAGAGATTGCCCAAATAGAAAGAGAGCAGAAGTGCATGCTAAGCCTTCCGGAAGGCGATGTAGAGGTGGATATTACCGATGTTGAGATAGCAACAGAAGATATGCCGGGTTGGTTAGTGGCCAATGAAGGTATGTTAACTATTGCTCTAGATATTACTGTAAGCGAAGAGTTACGACAAGAGGGTATTGCACGTGAATTAGTAAACCGAATTCAAAATTTACGTAAGTCGAACGGATTAGAAATTACAGATAAAATAGATATTCAAATTCAAGCATTAGAAGCTATTGATAGCGCTGTAAATAACTATAAGAGTTATATCATGACTCAGGTTTTAGGAAACTCTTTAACGGTTGTAGCTCAGATAGATGATGCAGATCGGAAGAGCACACGTCTGAACTCCAGTCACATTCAGAAATCTCGT
>CAMTOX010000312.1 GCA_947074225.1 uncultured bacterium | reverse complement strand
ATACGAGATTTCTGAATGTGACTTGAGTTCAGACGTGTGCTCTTCCGATCTAACGTCGAAGAAACTTGATCTTATGAAGAAAATAACCCTATTGTTTTTCACTCTAATAGCCTTATGTGGCTGCAATCAGAACTTCCAAACCTGGAAAGATTTAAACGAGAGTTGGTTCAATGATAATGAGTTAACCCTTGGCGATGGCCCATATATATTAGAATCTGGTGTATTACCTTCAGGGGTTCAGTATGAAATATATCATAATGGTTATGGTGCTGTTCCAAAACCCGGCCTCGATCCAAGTACCGAACAACCCTCTTCTTATGTCGTGGTGAACTATACCGGTTGGTTAGTTGATGGCACAAAATTCGACTCTGCAACCGAGGCAGGATTTTATATGACTCAAATCATTACCGGATGGCAAGATGCTTTGGCTCAGATGAAAGAGGGATCGCATTGGAAACTCTATATTCCTTGGAGCATAGGTTATGGCGAGGAAGGTACAGAAATGGCCAATGGCAATTTTTATATTCCACCCTACTCTACATTAATCTTTGACGTTGAGCTTGTACAAGTTATCAATAATTAATTTTTACCGGTAGATGTACAGAAATCTTTCAAAACCACTCTATACTCTATTTACTATTCTCATTGCTTTAGCATTGAGTGTTTCTGTTGTGGCACAAAAAAGTGTCTACACGGTATCGTCCATTCCTAATAGCAAACTTGAATGCAACCACTGTTATGTGAGTGACCCCGATGGTTTACTGTCGCAGGAGATGGTGAATAAATTAAATAAGAAGCTCTCTTATTTACAACAACAAACCGGTGTGGAGACAGCTATTGTGGTTGTTGAATCTATAGGTTCTGCAGATTATTATGACTTTGCCTACAAGTTGTTTAATCATTGGAAGATTGGCGATGCAGATAAGAATAGTGGCTTGCTTATTCTTCTTGTTGGCGACCAACGTGCAGTAAAGGTTGAAACCGGATTGGGATTGGAGGGTCTGCTACCCGATGCCACCTGCAAGATTATTCTTGAAGAGGAGGTATTTCCTTATTTTAAACGTGGTAATTACGATATAGGTTTTGAGAAATTTGTAGACTCTGTGACCCAAAAACTTACTACCGAATCGGCAATAGAAGAGCTCTATTTAAATAGTAAATCCACACGCAATAATGTTGTTAGTTTCATAACCAACTATTTCATAATCTCTATATTTATTTTTATTGTATTATTGCTATTGATGTCGCGCCTTTTAAATTCTCTTACTGGCGATAATGAACAACGATATACACGCATAGAGAGTCCAACGAATATAGTTACCATTATAGGCTTTGTATTTCCTTTTCCGACCTATTTCTTAGCGCGTTGGTTAAAGCGTAAACGTCGTGCTCTACGTGAGGCTCCCATTGCTTGCAGTTATTGCGAGGGTCAGATGCGACTACTTTCGGAATCGGAAGAAGATCCTTATTTAAAAGCCTCACAGATTACAGAAGAGAATTTACGCTCTGTAGATTACGATGTATGGTTATGCGACCATTGCAACCGTACACGCATATTCCGTTATACAGCAACAAGTCATTATTCTGCATGTCCGCAATGTGGTGCTTTAACATATAAACAGGACGACGATAGGGTTCTATTTCGTGCCACTACCCTATCGGCAGGAGAAGGGGTGAAGAGCTATAGCTGTAAGCATTGTAAATATCAGAACAGAGTACATTATACCATTCCACGTATTATTGTTGCCTCAGGAGGCTTTGGTGGCTCTGGACGCGGTGGCTTTGGTGGTGGAGGCTTTGGCGGAGGAGGCTTTGGCGGAGGTATGAGTGGTGGCGGTGGCGGCGGCGGACGCTTCTAAAAAGAATCAGAATTGTTTAACCCCAAAAATAAAAGATATATTATGAAAAAAGGAACTATCACATTGATTATCATTTTAGCGGTAGTAGCTATAATATTACTATGGTTTACCAATGTATATAATAAACTTGTTGTTGCACAAGAGAGCGTAGAGACAGAGTGGGCAAATGTAGAGTCTCAATATCAACGTCGTGCCGATTTAATACCAAACTTAGTAAACACCGTGAAAGGTTATGCGGCACACGAAGAGAATACTTTTAAAGCTGTTGTAGAGGCACGTGCTAAAGCAACTCAAACCACTGTAGACTTTAATAACCTTACCCCAGAGACTTTAGAGGCTTATCAACAAGCACAATCTCAAGTAGGAAATGCTATTGGCCGTTTATTAATGATTTCAGAGAACTATCCGGAATTGAAAGCAAACGAGAACTTTAAAATTCTACAAGAACAGTTGGAGGGCACAGAGAACCGTATTCAAATATCGCGTAACACCTTTAACAACACAGCAAAAAGCTATAATCAGATGATACGAAGGTTCCCCAATAACCTTATTGCCAATATGTTCAACTTTGATCGTAAGGTATATTTCCAAGCAGATGCTGCTGCTGCAACGGCTCCACAAGTAGAATTCTAACTATAAAACAAAAGCGTTTGTAGATATACAGACCAGCAAACGATATTATTATGACTAAAAAAATTATTGCCTTAATTCTTTTCGTAGCGGTACTATTTCCAGCTACTGCACAAAAGTTAGGTGTCATAGGGGGGTATCAGCTCACTAACGACATTGTGATGGAGTCTTCTCGCGAAGTAAACTTTAACTCACGACCAGGTTCAGGTTTCAACGTCGGTGCGTTCTTTGAGTGGGATATCACCAACCGCTGGGGTTTGGATGCTTCGGCACAGTATACGCTAAGAAACTATCGTTTCAACATGCACTACCTCTCTGATACCACAACCCGTTTTAACCGTAGCTTATTCTATTTAGATGTTCCGGTGCATGGTTATGTGAACTTCTTTGCAGGAAAAACTGTTATCTCTATTTTTGCTGGTCCGGTGCTTGGAATAGGTTTGCATGGTAAAGATATAGGTTGGCAAGATACCCCCGATAAAAGACCTGTATTCTTAAAGGAGAACGACCTCTTTGGTAAAGATAACCGTCTGGTATACTGCGAAATAGCTGCCGACTTAGGTGTGGCAGTGAAATATGAAAACTATCAAGAGATCGGAAGAGCACACGTCTGAACTCCAGTCACATTCAGAAATCTCG
>CAMTOX010000311.1 GCA_947074225.1 uncultured bacterium | reverse complement strand
TTTTCAGCGGAGAGAGAGGATTGTGAACCTCTGCCCCTATATTTTTCAAAATCAATTTGTTATCTACTTGTGCGAAACCACTGGTACGAATTAGCCCCAAATTTGAAAACCTCTTTTTGGCTTCGTTTGGCGTCTTGTTGGCTACAACGATTTCAGGTTTAAAATTACATAATCTCTGCGATATATACAAATCTTTTATTTTCAATCTGTTTGCCTTAGTGCAAGGTGCAAGCTATATTTATATATAGGCTTGTACCTTGCACTAACTTTTTCACTTGTCCTAGAATAACCACAGTCTTTTGAATATTAGTTATAAATAAACAGTAATTAGGGTATAAAAAACCGTAATTAATCTATGGGCAAACGTTATGATCTAAAGTATTTTTGTGTAAAAAAATAATAGATAAAAACATGAAACACTTTAAATTACATAATAATGCTTTCATGCCAGCCGAAGGATTTGGTGTATTTCAGATCGGAGATTTAGAGCAATGCAAAAATGTTGTTTTAGAGGCGGTAAAAACAGGATATAGACTCTTTGACACCGCATCTATCTATGGTAATGAAGAGGCAGTAGGCAATGCTATTCAAGAGTGCGGTATATCTCGTGAAAAGCTATTTATAACTACTAAAGCGTGGGTGCACGAGATGGGTTATGAACAAACAAAACAGGCGTTTGACAACTCTTTGAAACGATTGAACTTAGACTACCTTGACCTCTATCTGGTTCACATGCCTTATGGTGACTATTATGGCTCTTGGAGAGTTATGGAAGAGCTATATAGGGAAGGAAGTATCAGGGCAATAGGAGTATGTAATTTTGAACCTGATAGATTGCTTGATCTGTGTAACAATTGTGAAATTCGTCCTATGGTCAATCAGATTGAGATACACCCATTCTCACAAAAGAGTGAGGCGATAGCGCAAATGCAGGAGTTGGGTGTGCAACCTCAGGCGTGGGCTCCATTTGCAGAAGGGGAAAGTGAAATATTCTCAAATCCGGTATTATTGCAAATTGCAGAAAAATATAATAAGAGTGTTGCTCAGATTACGCTGCAATGGAATATTCAAAGAGGCGTAGTGGTAATCCCGAAGTCTGTACGATCAGAGCGCATCAAGGAAAACTTTGATATTTGGAACTTCTCGCTTGATACACAAGATATGCAACAGATAGCCACATTGGATAATGGGCAAAGTTTAATTTTGGATGTGCGCTCCACTTATGAAGTAGAACGAATTTTTAATATTAAATAAACAACAATGATGAAACTAAAATTTCTATTCTCAACACTATTTATAGTGCTAACTCTTGTGACATCACAAGCACAAACTACAGAGATGAAAACCGATACCCTCTGGATTGACGGTCCTAATGGAAGACTCCACACAGTCTTGACTGCACAAAAAAACAATAATGGTATAAAAGAACCTATCGTTATTATTCTGCATGGCCTGATGTCAAGTAGCGAAGAGCCTTTGATTAGAACAATGGCAGAGAAACTTAACAATGCAGGTGTTGCAACTCTGCGTTTCGACTTTAATGGTCATGGTAAAAGTGAGGGCGAATTTATTAAAATGACTGTCCCAAAAGAGATTGCCGATGCAAAAACAGTCATTGGTTACGTAGAGGGATTAGATAGATTTTCAACCATTAGTCTTGTTGGACACTCGCAAGGTGGCGTTGTGACCTCTATGGTTGCAGGGGAACTTGGTGAAGATAATATTGACCGTATTGTCTTGTTTGCCCCTGCAGCTGTGATTTATGACGAGGCAAATAGCGGAACAACACTATTTACCAAATATGACCCGAACAACGTTCCCGAATATATCACAACCTTCGACCATAACATTGGACGAGATTGGATTTTGGAGGCTCAAAAATTGAAGATATATGAGACTGCTGAGAAGTTTCAGGGTGCGGTTTGCATTATTCATGGTATTCCTGATGAGTTAGTGCCTTATAAGTATTCACAAAAATATGATGAAATCTATTCAAATAGTACACTTCATTTATTAGATGGAATTGACCACTCATTTAGTCAAGATATTGACGGCGTTACAACTATTGCGTTAGAGTTCCTAACCGATAAATAATGAAATAGCTTATAACACAACAAAGGTCGTGAAATTTCACGACCTTTGTTGTGTTAATTACCAACTCGATATTGATTCGGAGTAGTTCCAGTGTGTTGCTTAAAGACTCTTGAGAAGTGTTGTGGATAGAAAGCCCAATTCATAGGCAATCTCACTTATGGTTAGGCTGCTATCCATCAATCTATCTTTTGCTCTCTCGATAACTTTCAACTTAATATACTCTTGTGCCGATTTACTAGTTTCCTTTTTAATCAAATCACCAAAATAGTTGGTTGTTAGATATACCTTATCTGCAAAATATTTAACTGATGGAAGTCCATTCTCCAATTGATCTTTATTGTCGAAATATTCATCCACATACTTTTCAAATAGTTGTAGAACATCTCGATTAGACTCTTCGCGAGTGATAAATTGTCGCTCATAGAAACGAAGACAGTAATTTAACAGCAACTCCACGTTCATTGCGATAAGCAATTTGCTATGTTTATCTATAGCGTGATTCAACTCCGTTGAGATATTTTTCAGGCAATCCATAATAACTTCTTTTTCTCTCTCGGATAGGTGCAATGACTCATTAGAGGAGTATGAGAAGAATCCGTATTTCTTTATATTATGTCCTAAAGAAGTACCTCTAATGATATCGGGGTGAAACAATATCCCATAAACTTTAGGTTTAACTTCGGTTATCTCTGTAGTTACCTCGGCTACCTGACCAGGAGCAAAGCTAATAATCGTACCCTCTTGATAGTCATACCTCTTGCGACCATATTTAATATCACACTCGGTAGAGTTCTTAATATAAAGAGCATATACTCCATAATCCATGCACACATGGTTTACAATTTGAGTTGCCTTTGTCAAATCAATAACGCTAACCAATGGGTGAAGTGTCTCTAAGCCATAAAGTTTATTATACTTATCGACTGAATCTAATAATACATGTTTCATATACATCAACTATTTTTCTACAATTTTATATGCCTTATTTCAAATGTGTTACCTCTGCTTATTGCTATCCGTAATTGGGGTACTATTATCCGTAATCT
>CAMTOX010000310.1 GCA_947074225.1 uncultured bacterium | reverse complement strand
AAAGACCAGCAACGAGATGGTACAGTTAGCCAACCATCGTGCCCTTGACGACGCTCTTCCGTACTGTTGGTTATGTGGAAAAAAAACATTTACTTTGTTGCGTTGATAGTTTGTAATAGATGTAAAACATCGTTTATGAACTATTGATATTATCAGAGATAATATTTAGTAATGTATCAATTCATAACAATTCAAACTTTTAAGTGTATGAAAAAATTTTTAAGTGCAGTGCTGGTAGTTTGCTTTTTAGCAACCGGTTTTACAAATGCACAAACTCCGCTTCCTACCGATGATGGTGTACGCGTCGGTCAATTAGAGAATGGGTTAACTTATTACATTCGTCATAATGAGTTACCTAAAGGTCGTGCAGAATTTCATATTGCACAGGCCGTAGGTGCCATAGTGGAAGAAGACAATCAGAATGGTTTAGCTCACTTCTTAGAGCACATGGCTTTTAATGGCACAAAACATTATCCTGATAAAGATTTGATAAACTATTTCGAATCTATCGGTGTGAATTTTGGTGGCAACATTAATGCTTACACCTCTTTGGACGAAACAGTATATCGTTTATCGGAAGTACCAACTGCTCGCGAAGGTGTAATAGACTCTGCTTTATTAGTAATGTACGATTGGGCAAGCGCTATTGCATTATTGGATGAGGAGATTGACAATGAACGTGGTGTTATTCGCGAAGAGTGGCGAACCGGTGCTGGAGCACAACGCAGAATGTGGCGCGAGAGCATGAAACAAAAATATGCTGGTTCACAATATTCAAAACGTGATGTTATTGGCGATACCGCTGTAATTAATAACTTTACTTACAATGAGTTGCGCGATTATTATCATAAATGGTATGGACCAGATTTGCAAGCTATTATTGTAGTTGGCGATATAGATGTAGATGTTGTAGAGGAAAAAATTAAGGCTCTTTTTAACGATATTCCTGCACGTAAAAATCGTGGTGAACGTCCAATCTATAAAATTGATGGTAATGTAGAACCTATCGTATCTATAGTATTAGATGCTGAAGCTCCTAATACCCGTATTGAATTAGAGTTCAAACATGAACCTCTACCATACGAATTACGTCAAACAGTTGAGGGGTATTCATACGGTGTGATGAATAGTTTAATCTCTACTATGCTAAACAATCGTTTCACAGAAATAATTGCTACTCCAGAAGCGTCGTTTATTGGTGCTTATGCCGGTTATGGTGAATTATTCAAATCAACCGATGCGTTCCGTTTTATAGTGATTCCTAAAGTGGGTCAAGAGACTCAGGCTATGAAAGACCTAATGAACGAAGTGGAGCGTATGGATCGTTATGGCTTTACTAATGCAGAACTAGAACGTGCTAAAGCAGATATGTTAGCAAATTATGAAAAGTCGTATAATGAGCGTAATAATACAAATAATATTTCTTACGCACGCGAATATATTCGCAACTATTTAGATGGGGAACCTATACCAGGAATAGAAACAGAATTTGAATTAATAAAAATCTTATTACCTCAAATAAATGTAGATGTATTGAATACTATCGCTAAAGAGCAAATTACAGATGAGAATTTGATTATTAGCTTTATGGCTCCTATAAGCGCAGATGTAATCTTACCTGAGAAAGATGATGCTATTAAATATTGGGTTGGCATAAACGATATTGTATTAGAAGCTCCAGCAGAAGAGACTATTAATAAGCCACTTGTTAAGAAAGCACCAAAAGCAGGAAAGATTAAGAAGACCACTCGTAATGAGTCTTTAGGAACTACCGAATGGTTATTGAGTAACGGTGTAAAAGTTGTGATTAAACCTACAACTTACAAACAAGATGAGATATTGTTCCGTAGCTATTCAGAAGGTGGTATGTCAATGATTAGCGATGTGAATGATTTACCATCGGCAATGTTGGCAACAGATATCGTTGAATATAATGGTATTGGTGATTTTACATTGGTAGAACTTCAAAAAGTTTTAGCAGGTAAACGTGTAACAGTGTCTCCTCAATTGAGCGAATATAGTGAAGGAATGCGTGGTAATTCTAATGTGAAAGATTTTGAAACATTATTGCAGTTAATCTATTTGTATCAAACTTCACCTCGTCAAGACGACAATGCTTACAATGCTTTAATGAGTATGTTGAGTTCTTCTTTGGCAAATCGTGAAGCAAATCCAAAACAGATATTCTCTGATAGTATTCAGATGACATTAAGTGGAAATAGTCCGCGTACCTTTATTTTCGACTTGAAAACATTGGATAAAGTAAACCAACAAACAGCATTGAATATTTATCGTGAACGTTTTGCTAATGCAGCAGATTTCACATTCTTCTTTACTGGTAATATCGATCCTAACGACAAAGCTACAAAACAACTTATTTGTACTTGGTTAGGTGGTTTAAAAGGTAATAAAACCACAGAGAAGTGGGTAGATTATGGTACCCGTACTCCTAATGGCGTGGTGAAGAATTATTTTACTCGTAATATGCAAATCAATACAGCTAGTAACTTTATCTATTACCATGCTCCCATGAACTATGATTTAGTTAATCGCTTAAATATGCGTGCTATTGGTGAGATCTTATCTATTCGTTACTTCGAGAGCATCCGTGAGAAAGAAGGTGGAAGCTATGGTGTTGGTGTACGCGGTAGTATTTCAGATGAACCAACAGATAAAGGTACCTTATTGATGCAGTTTGATACCGACCCAGATAAGCAAGAGAAATTAATGAGCATAGTACATAAAGAGGTGGAAGATATATTGAAGAATGGTCCTCGTGCCGACGATTTAATGAAAATTAAAGAGAGCTTCTTGAAGGATTACGATGAAGATATTGAGAAGAACGGATTCTGGTTGAACACTATTCTGTTCCGCTATTATGTTGATCAAGAAAATTATGTTATGAATTATTTGAAGGAAGTGAATAATTTGTCTTCTGAAAGCATTCAAAAAACTTTGAAAACAATTATCGATGCCGGTAATGTTATTGAGGTGGTAATGATGCGAGCAAAATAATTCCTTTATGATAAATAAAAGAGAGTAGTATTTAAATAAAAAGAAATACTGCTCTCTATTTTTCTAAAGCAGTGGTACCAAATTGGTATAGTAATGATAAAAAAGAAAAATTATTATATTAAAAGTATATTTTAAACTAAA
>CAMTOX010000309.1 GCA_947074225.1 uncultured bacterium | reverse complement strand
AGATTTCTGAATGTGACTGGAGTTCAGACGTGTGCTCTTCCGATCTATTCTTGATATAAATAAAAGAATATAATAGAAAACATTATGAGCAACTTTGATATAACATCTGAATTTAAACCCATGGGCGATCAGCCTGAAGCCATCCGTCAGCTTTCAGAAGGTATTGAGAGTGGCATCAAGCATCAAACATTGCTTGGAGTTACCGGCTCTGGAAAAACATTTACCATGGCCAATGTTATTCAAAATATTGGCCGACCAACGCTCATACTCAGTCATAACAAAACATTAGCAGCACAACTCTATAGCGAATTCAAAGCCTTCTTTCCAAACAACGCCGTAGAATATTTTGTCTCCTATTACGACTACTATCAGCCCGAAGCCTACCTTCCTATGTCCGACACCTATATCGAAAAGGATTTAGCCATCAATGCAGAGATAGAGAAATTAAGACTTAGCGCCACATCGGCACTCCTCTCGGGTCGCTCAGATGTCATTGTCATATCGTCGGTATCGTGTCTTTATGGTATTGGAAACCCTGAAGACTTTGCTCAAAACGCCATACTTTTACAACGTGGCGAAACCATCGCACGTAATGCTTTCTTGCGAAAACTGGTCGATAGCCTTTATGTGCGCAATGAAATAGACTTCTCAAGGGGTAATTTTAGGGTAAAGGGAGAAACCATTGATATCTTCTTGGCTTATGCCGATTACATTGTACGTGTTCTTTTCTGGGGCGATGAAATTGATGCTATCGAAACCATTGATCCGGCAAACGGACATACGCTCTCCGTTTTAGAACAAATAAAAATCTATCCGGCAAATATCTTTGTAACCACTAAAGAACGCATTGACAGTGCTATAGACCAAATAGCAGTAGACTTAGGAGAACAAGTAGCACACTTCAAAGCCATTGAGAAACCCTACGAGGCAAAACGCCTCTACGAACGCACAAACTACGATTTGGAGATGATTAAAGAGATGGGATACTGCTCGGGAGTTGAAAACTACTCTCGCTATTTCGACGGACGTCCTCCAGGAAGTAGACCATTCTGCCTTTTAGACTACTTCCCTAAAGACTTCTTGATGATTATTGACGAAAGTCACGTCACCATACCGCAAATTAGAGCCATGTTCGGAGGAGACTACTCCCGAAAAAAAAATCTAGTAGAGTATGGATTCCGTCTGGAAGCAGCCATGGACAATCGCCCTTTAAAGTTTGAAGAGTTTGAAACATTGGTCAACGATATGATTTATGTGAGCGCTACACCAGCCGATTACGAACTACAAAAATCGGAAGGAGTCATAGTAGAACAAGTTATAAGACCTACCGGATTGCTAGACCCTATTATTGAAGTAAGACCAAGCCTAAATCAAATTGACGATCTCATGGAAGAGATTGTGCTTAGAGCAGAAAAAGATGAACGGGTGTTAGTAACTACACTTACAAAACGTATGGCCGAAGAACTAAATAAATATTTTGAACGCATGGGTATACGTTGTAACTACGTTCACTCTGAGGTCGACACCTTGGAAAGGGTGCAAATTATGGAAGATCTGCGCAACGGACTCTTTGATGTTCTAATAGGAGTAAACCTTTTGCGTGAAGGATTAGACCTGCCACAAGTGTCGTTAGTAGCCATTCTTGATGCCGATAAAGAGGGGTTCCTTAGAAATCATCGCTCACTAACACAAACTGCCGGACGAGCGGCACGTAACCTCAATGGAAGAGTAATCATGTATGCCGACAAAATAACCAAGAGCATGCAACAAACCATAGACGAAACCAACCGCCGACGCGAAAAACAGATGCTCTACAATAAAGAGCACAACATTACACCACAAGCCATTCGCCGTAGAGCGGCATCGGCACTTGGGCAGCTTAAAGCACCTGAACATGCCTATGTAGAGCCTGAGGTAACCAACATTGCTGCCGACCCGGTTGTGAAATATATGACCCCCAATGCATTGCAAAAATCTATTGAACATGCCCGTAAACAGATGCTCAAAGCTGCTAAAGAATTGGCTTTTGTTGAAGCAGCACAATGGAGAGACGAACTATTAAAACTTGAAGAACAGTACAACACTATAAACAAAGCAGAAAAGAAAAAGTAACGATAAGAAAAAAAAGAGTATTTTTGCATCTCAATAAGAAAATATAGAATGAATAAGGTGGAAGAAATAAAAGCGCCAATAGCAGAAGAGTTAGAAACGTTTAATAAAGTCTTTTCAAGTGCTTTTAATGGCACTGGAGGGTTACTAAATAGCATTTTGTTGCACCTCCATAAAGAGAGGGGTAAACAAATTAGACCTATATTACTGCTTTTAAGTGCAAAATTATGCGGAGCAGTAACACCAGAGAGTTACCTTACTGCTTCGGCTTTCGAAACACTACATACTGCAAGTCTCATCCACGACGACGTGGTAGACAATACATTCCAACGTAGAAATCAACCTTCAGTAAATGCACTCTACGACAATAAAGCATCGGTACTCATTGGCGACTACTTACTCACCCTAGCCATGGATTTTATATCCAGAACACGAAACTTTGATTTAGCCGACTGTTTTGTATCGATAGGAAAGGAGTTGGCTAAAGGAGAGCTACTGCAATTGGAAATGGCCTTTCAAGAGGCATCGGAAAGAGTCTATTTTGATGTAATACAAAAGAAAACTGCCATTCTCTTTGCACAATGTGCCAAAGGTGGAGCCATCTCAGTCAATGCATCTAAAGAGGAACAACAAAAACTATTCGATTTTGGAAACTATCTGGGAATATGTTTCCAAATTAAAGACGATATTTTTGACTATACACGCAAAGCCGACATTGGGAAACCTACATTTAACGATATTCGAGAAGGAAAAATAACGCTCCCATTAATTCGTACATTAGAACTTGCCACTGAAGAAGAACGCAATTTTGTGTACCAAACCATGAAAGAGCAACACTTCGACAATGAACATTTAGACCAAATTCAAAACTATATTGAACGATATGAAGGCATTGCATATGCTATGGGATGTATGGAACACTATAAACAGAAGGCATTTAAAGAGTTGGCAAGTTTCAAAGATTCAGAAACAAAACTAGCTTTAATACTATTGTTAGACCACAGATCGGAAGAGCACACGTCTGAACTCCATTCACATTCAGAAATCTCGTATG
>CAMTOX010000308.1 GCA_947074225.1 uncultured bacterium | reverse complement strand
AAGTCATAGATTTGTTGGGACTTATGGGCGACCAATCGGACAATATTCCCGGATGTCCCGGAGTAGGAGAGAAGACAGCGGCTAAACTGCTTAAAGAATTTGGCT
The DNA here is from genome assembly GCA_947074225.1 of uncultured bacterium. Taxonomy (GTDB): domain Bacteria; phylum Bacteroidota; class Bacteroidia; order Bacteroidales; family Paludibacteraceae; genus CAMTOX01. Next base: position 3,061 of record CAMTOX010000308.1, on the reverse strand, counting down.
CCATTGAAAACCTGCTTCAGCATACTGACGAGTTGAAAGGAGCCCTACAAAAGAAGATTGTAGAGAATGAGGAACAGATAAAATTTTCACGTTTTCTGGCAACCATTAAAACAGATGTGCCCATAGATTTTGATGAAGAGTCCATGGTTATGGAGCAGCCCAATGAGGATGCACTCATAGCTCTTTTTACAGAGTTGGAGTTTAGAGCGCAACTTAAGAAATTACAAGGTATTACAGAAGCCCCTGCTGCAAGGAGTAAAAAAGCAAACAACTCTATGCAGCCCTCACTCTTTGGTGATGATGATAGTGCCATAGAGCAGGATCATGCTGTGATAGAAGAGGTGATAAACAGTAGTTTTGAGACTATACAAACCATACCGCACCAATATTTCACTTTAGAGAAAGCGGACGATATCACCGCTTTTGCAGAGCGATTGAAGACTGCCGGTAGCTTCTGTTTTGATACAGAAACTACCTCTCTTAATGCTTTAGAATCTGAACTTGTGGGACTCTCTTTTGCTTTGAAACCCTTTGAAGCCTACTATTTGCCCATATCGGCAGATAGAGAAGAGGCCCTTCGAACCCTTAGTTTACTGAAGCCAATCTTTGAAGATGCACAGATCTCTAAGTCGGGACAGAATCTTAAGTTTGATATGCTGGTGCTTCATAACTATGGTATCAGAGTGCAAGGCGAACTCTTTGACACCATGATAGCACACTATCTTATCAATCCGGAGTTGAGACATGGCATGGACTATATGGCAGAAACCATGCTTAACTATCAGACCATACATATTGAAAAGCTCATTGGTGGCAGAGGGAAAAACCAAGGTTCTATGCGCAATGTGCCTTTAGAGATGATCTCGGAGTATGCAGCTGAGGATGCCGATATTACTTTGCAACTTAAAGAAGTGCTGGAGCAACGCTTGGAACAACAGGGATTGATGAGACTATTTAGGGAAATAGAGATGCCTTTAGTCAAAGTGCTTACTCAAATGGAGATTTACGGCATGCTCATAGATACAGAGGTATTGTCTGCTTCATCTAAACAACTAACAGAACAACTTCAAAAGATAGAACAAAAAATTGAGGTTATCAGCGGAGAACCTCTTAATGTGAGTTCGCCCAAACGCATTGGTCAACTCCTGTTTGAAGAGCTTAAGATAGTAGATAAACCTAAGAAAACAAAGACCGGACAGTATGTTACTGATGAGGAAACACTTGAGTCTCTCCGTTCAAAACATGAGGTAATAGGTCTGATATTGGAGTATCGCGGCCTGAAGAAACTTCTTAGTACCTATATCGATGCACTGCCGAAATTGATCGATAAAAAGACAGGACGCATACATACCTCTTTTAATCAGACCAATACAGCCACTGGACGTTTGAGTTCAAGTAACCCAAACTTGCAAAACATTCCTATTCGCGATGAGATGGGCAAAGAGATACGTAAAGCCTTTGTTGCACCAGAGGGATATAAATTTGTCAGTGCCGACTATTCACAGGTAGAGCTGCGTATCATGGCACATCTCAGTTGCGACCAGAACATGATTAATGCATTCTTGTCTGACGAAGATATACATACCGCAACAGCCGCCAATATATACCACATTCCTTTGAGTGAAGTGACATCTGACATGCGTCGGAAAGCTAAGACAGCCAACTTTGGAATCATTTATGGGATTTCAGTGTTCGGACTTTCTGAACGTTTGAATATTCCTCGTGCAGAAGCTAAAGAGCTGATAGATGGCTATTTCCAATCGTTCCCTAAAGTGAAAGAGTATATGGACGATGCTATTGAAGAGGCACGCGAAAAGGGGTATGTAGAGACGCTCTTTCACCGCAAACGCTATTTGCCGGACATTAACTCCCACAATGCAAATGTTAGAGGTTTTGCAGAACGCAATGCCATTAACGCTCCTATTCAAGGTACGGCGGCAGATATTATTAAAATAGCCATGGAGCGTATTGCAAAACGTATAGAAAAAGAGGGATTTAAAACAGAAATGATTCTGCAAGTGCATGACGAATTGAACTTTAATGTACCCAATGACGAGTTGGAACAGGTAACACAAATGATTAAACATGAGATGGAAAATGCCATTACTTTACGTGTACCACTGAAAGTGGAACTCGGGGTGGGCAACAATTGGTTAGAGGCACATTAAATTTCAAACCTCACAGAAAAGAGATAAGGGTGAGTCACAATAGCTGTGATTCACCCTCTTTTTTGGCTCGGCAGTTGTATAATATATAATTTTAATAATGGTTCTTTATTTGTTTTAACTCCTTAAATGCTAGAGACTATGAAATTAAATTTTAAGACACGTAAGCGTAAACCTATCGTTCGTCAACGTGATAATTTACTTTACGAAACCCTTCAATATACCGGAACATTTGATTCTGAGACCACTTTTGAACTTATTTCTTACAATGCTCAACATGTGACTCACTCCTGTTTTAAAGAGGTCGATGCATTAATAGAGTGTTTAATCTCTGATAATATCAACTGGATACTTGTAAAAGGACTCAGCGATACGAATAAGATTGCATCGCTGGGCAAGCGTTTGAAAATATCCAATCTATGGATGCAAGATGTACTAAGCACAAGAGATATAGCCAAAGTAGAACGTCATAGTAATCAGGTATTGACCATCATTGATCACTTCTTTTATAATGACGATAAACAGCTGCTTAAACAACACTGTTCGCTTGTGTTGAGTCAAAATACCATTATATGGTTTCAAGAATCGAATCATAATCTTTTTAATGAAATTATTAGAGCAATCAATGGTAATAAAGGAAAAGTACGCATTAAAACTATCGACTATCTTTTTAACCTTCTTATCAGCACCATCGTCGATAGTTACTTAATACTTTTGGACGAACAACGTAATATATTGGTCGATATGGAAGATCAATTAATGGACTTTAGCGATCAACCTTCTACTGTTGGTCGCGATTTACAATTTGTACGCAAAGAGTTTCTTTTAATGCGAAAAAGCATTATTCCAAGATCGGAAGAGCACACGTCTGAACTCCAGTCACATTCAGAAATCTC
>CAMTOX010000307.1 GCA_947074225.1 uncultured bacterium | reverse complement strand
CTATTTCTATAAATTAAATCTAAATATATACTATTATGAATGAGACTGTAGATATTCGGGAGTTAAATGAGCGAATAGAACGTCAGAGTGCATTTGTAGATGCATTAGTGATGGGTATGAATAAAACCATTGTTGGTCAGAAACATTTGGTAGAGTCTTTACTCATCGGTTTACTCTCTGATGGTCACGTGTTGTTAGAAGGTGTACCTGGTTTAGCAAAGACTTTAGCTATTAAAACGCTAGCAACATTAATTGATGCCGATTTTAGTCGTATACAGTTTACCCCAGATTTATTGCCAGCCGATGTTGTTGGTACCATGATTTATAGTCAGAAAAACGAGGATTTCTCTATTAAGAAAGGTCCTATCTTTGCCAACTTTATCCTTGCCGATGAAATAAATCGTGCTCCAGCGAAAGTACAAAGTGCTTTGTTGGAGGCAATGCAAGAGCACCAAGTAACCATTGGTGAAGAGACATTCCCACTTCCTGCTCCATTCTTAGTTTTGGCAACTCAGAACCCTATAGAACAAGAAGGAACCTACCCACTTCCAGAGGCTCAAGTAGACCGTTTTATGCTTAAGGTAGTTATAAGCTATCCGAAGAAAGAAGAGGAGAAACAAATTGTTCGTATGCACTTATTAGAACAATTCCCTGTAGTAAAACCAATTCTTCATATAAACGATATTATTGAGGCTAAGAAAATTGTTCAACAAGTATATTTGGATGAGAAAATCGAGAAATATATTGTTGACTTAGTTTTTGCAACACGTTATCCTGATGAATATGGGTTGAAAACTTTAAAGAATATGATTTCTTTTGGTGCTTCTCCACGTGCATCTATTAATTTGGCTTTAGCATCTCGTGCTTATGCATTTATAAAGCGTCGCGGTTATGTTATTCCAGAAGATGTTCGTGCTGTATTGCACGATGTGTTACGTCACCGTATTGGCTTAAGCTACGAGGCTGAAGCTAATAATATTACAGCTGAAGAGATTATCAATGAAATTGTAAATGCAGTTGAGGTGCCTTAATTCAACTAATATTCTTTGAGAAAAAATAATTGATGGAAACAAGTGAGTTATTAAAGAAAGTTCGTCGTATTGAGATAAAAACGCGTGGTTTGTCTCGCAATATTTTTGCGGGAGAGTATCATACTGCATTTAAAGGACGCGGTATGACCTTCGCCGAAGTTCGCGAATATCAATATGGTGATGACATTCGTAATATTGATTGGAATGTCACAGCTCGTTTTCGTCATCCATATGTGAAGATCTTTGAGGAGGAGCGCGAGTTAACGGTGATGCTGCTCATAGATGTTTCTGCAAGTAGTCAGTTTGGATCAGGCACAGCCCTGAAACAGGAGATGATGACAGAAATTGCAGCAACATTAGCCTTTTCAGCAATTCAAAATAATGATAAAATTGGGGTCATCTTTTTTACCGATAAAATAGAAAAGTTTATTCCACCTCAAAAAGGAAGAAAACATATTCTATTTATCATTCGTGAATTATTAAACTTCAAGCCAGAGAGCAAGCATACTGATATTGGTATGGCCTTGCAATATTTCACAAATGCCATTAAGAAACGATGCACCGCCTTTATTATTTCGGACTTTATAGACTATAAACCTTTTGGCGATGCGATGGTTGTTGCAAATAGAAAACATGATCTTGTAGCACTTCAAGTTTATGATAAACGCGATGCCGAGATTCCTCCAATAGGTCTTATAAAGGTGAAGGATGCTGAAACCGATGAACGCATATGGATAGATACGAATAATAGACGATTGCGAATGAGTTATAAGAATCATTGGGAAGAGAACCGAATGAAGTTTCAACATTTAGTGCGTAAAGCCAATATTGATTCTGTCGCAATCGAAGTGAGTGATGATTATGTAAAATCGCTTATGTTGCTTTTCAATATGCGTCATTAAATAGTGTTAGGCTATTAATTAGATTTATTATGACTATTAAAAAAATCACTTATATATTGATTCTATCAATACTTTGTAACTTCTCTCTATCGGCACAGAATTTTTCTGTACAAGCAGAGATAGATTCTGTTGCATTACTGATAGGTGAACAAGCTAAACTCTCTTTTCTAATTCAGCAAGAGGCCAATTCCAAGATCTCACAGCCTATTTTCTCGGATACTATAGTTACGGGTTTAGAAGTCGTGGAGAGACTTAAACCGGATACTCTTTTTGTTTCACCAGATGAGATTAGAGTGATTCAAAGTTATGTTGTTACAGGTTTTGATTCGGCATTAATTTACGTACCAAGTTATGCCTTCGGTACCGGAATGGATTCCGCTTATAGCAATTCCTTGACTTTAAAGATTCTTCCAATGCCTATTGATACTACCCAACAGAGTATCACAGATATTAAACCTATATATAAGGCTCCTTTTGATTGGAATACATTCTTTTTATGGGTATTAATTATAGTTCTTATTATCGCAGCTGGACTTGCAATCTATTTTATCTACAAAAGATTTAAGAAAAAAGATGAAACAGAAGAATCTCAAGTTGTTGTAGATAATAGACCACCTCATGTTATAGCTTTAGAAAAACTTGAGGAAGTTAGAAGTGAGAATTTGTGGCAACAAGGTAGAGTGAAAGAGTATTATACAGGTCTTACTGATGTGATAAGGTTATACTTATTCAAACGTTATCATATGTCAGCGCAAGAGAGTACAACAGCTGAAATTCTTTCGGAAGTGAACAGTAAGAAAATTATTACAGATAGTAAAGCAAATCAAGATTTGAAAAATGTACTTCATTTGGCCGATTTAGTAAAGTTTGCGAAATGGTCTCCATTGCCCGATGATAATGGCAAAGCTTACGATTCAGTATATGAATTCATACAATTAACAAAACAAGAAGAATCGGCTATGTCAGAAGTGAAAGAGTCTGATGTTGATCTTAAAAATGAATAATACATTCTTGATTTTAAAGTTTGACTTATGAAATTTAGTAACCCAGAATATTTGTGGCTTTTATTGATTCTTATACCAATAATAATTTGGTATGTTATCAAGCAATATAAATCAGATGCAAGTTTGCAGATGTCGTCAATACAGCCATTCTTTTTGGTAAAGAGAACCTATAAAACATATCTTTTTTAAGATCGGAAGAGCACACGTCTGAACTCCAGTCACATTCAGAAATCT
>CAMTOX010000306.1 GCA_947074225.1 uncultured bacterium | reverse complement strand
TAGTTAGAAGGTAAAAAATATCAAATTAAATGCTAGAGCTACTTCTAGGTGTAAAATTAAGATAACTTGAAAATATAGAAATAATATTATGGAATAGATAAACAAAGGAGGAGATATGAATTATCAAGAGACAGCAAGTTTAATTTTAAAAGGTATTGGCGGAAAAGCAAATGTTCTATCAGCAGCACATTGTGCAACAAGATTAAGATTTGTAATACAAGATAATAAAAGAATAAATAAACAAGCGATTTAGAATGTGGAAGGCGTTAAGGGCGTTTTTGAAGCATCGGGACAATTACAGGTTATTTTAGGAACAGGAATTGTAAATAAAGTATATGAAGAGTTAGCAATACAAGCAGGTATTTCTAATACTTCTAAAGAAGAAGTTAAGCTAGCTGCAAAACAGAATCAAACTATTTTTAAAAGAGCGATAAAGACATTAGGAGATATTTTTGTTCCGATTATACTAGCTATTGTAGCAAGTGGACTTTTAATGGGAATATTAGAAGGATTATGTAATGTATGGCCATCAATGGCACAATCAGGTACGTATACAGTGATTCATCTATTTAGTAATGCAGCATTTGTGTTTTTACCGATACTAATTGCAATTAGTGCAGCAAAAACATTTGGAGGAAATTTATTTCTAGGTGCTGTAATAGGTATGATCATGATCCATACAGATTTACTCAATGCATGGGCGGTGGCAGGAATGGAGACAAATGCAATTCCAGCAGTAAGTGTATGGTTTGGACTCTATGACATTAAATTAATAGGGTATCAGGGGCATGTGATTCCGGTTATTATCGCAGTATGGTTACTTTGTTTTCTGGAGCGAAAATTACACAAAGTAGTACCTGAGATTATTGATTTATTTGTTACGCCACTAGTTAGTGTATTAGTTACGGGATATATAACATTGACAATAATAGGACCTGTTTTTTCGACATTAGAAAATTGGGTTTTATGGGGGGCAGAAGCATTAGTACGTATTCCATTTGGAATAGGAGCAGCTATTATGGGAGCATTATATGCTCCAACAGTTGTAGCAGGACTTCATCACATGTATAATGCAATAGAGGCAGGGATGCTAAGTATGTCTGGCTTAAATATATGGATGCCGATAGCAACAGCTGCAAATGTTGCACAGGGAGCAGCCGCGCTAGCAGTTGCGTGGTAACGAAAAAATGTAAAGATAAAAGATAATGATAATGTTGTAAGGGAAGATAATGAAACTCCATGTTAAATTAATAATAATGGTAATAAATGCCTTATTATAAGAGTAGAGATGAAAAAAGGTAGAAACATCGTGAAGAGGGGTGATGAAATTAATGAGCTTTTTTCTAAATATGAAAAAACTTTGCCTAATGATGTAAAGATATTCAAAATAACAGACCAAAGTGAGGTAGTTGCTCATAGTGTAGATGTTTTCTTAATGGAGTTGTTGATTGCTGTTATTGCAGTAATATTGGTTGTAATGTTGCTAATGCCTTTTAATGTGGCAATGGTCGCAGCTTCTACAATTCCTATCACAATATTTATCTCATTAGGATTGTTTTATATTTTTGGTATTGAATTAAATACAGTTACTCTTGCTGCTCTTATTTGTACTTTAGGTATGATTGTAGATAATTCAATTGTTATTGTTGATAGTTATTTGGAGAAAATTGGAGAAGGTATGTCTCGTTGGCATGCATCTATTTATAGTACAAAACACTTTTTTAAATCAATATTTTCAGCAACTCTTGCTATAAGTATTACATTCTTCCCATTCCTGTTTACTTTAACAGGTATGACTAACGACTTTTTACAGAATTTCCCATGGGCAACTCTTTTAGTTCTTTCTATATCATTGCTTTTTGCGGTATTGGTAGTTCCATTTATGCAGTTTTACTTTATACGTAAACCGCATAAATCACAACAAAAAACAAAAAAGAGTTTCTCATTTTTAGATATTCTACAAAATGTATATGACAAGCTTATTGATATATGCTTTAAATTTCCAAAAACAACGCTACTTATAGGTATATTGTCAATTGTTGTTGGTTGTTATATGATGAGTTTGTTGCCGCAAAAATTAATGCCTTCTGCTGATAGAAATCAATTTGCAGTTGAGATATATACGCCGGAAGGAACTTCTTTGAAAAAGACTGTTGCTATTGCTGATAGTCTTGAGAATATTATGAAGCAAGATGAAAGAATTGTTTCAATTACATCTTTTAAAGGTATGTCATCACCACGTTTTCATACTGCTTATGCACCACAAATGGGTGGAGAGAATTATGCGCAATTTATTGTAAATACAGAAAGTGTTGAGGCTACAGTTGATATTTTGAATGAATATACTCCAAAATATACAACTTACTTTCCTGAAGCTATTGCTCGATTTAAACAATTGAGTTACAGTGAATCGGCAATGCCAATAGAGGTGAGAATCAGCGGTGATGATTTGACGTTATTGAAAAAAGATGCAGAAAAAATCCAGTCCCTTTTACGTTCAATGCCTGAAATATTGTTAGTTAAAAACAATATTGGTGAGCCATTACCGAGTGTGTCTGTAGAATTGAATGAGGATGAATCTATAAAATTTGGTATAACTAATGCTATTTTAGAAACCTCACTTTTGATGAGATATGGTAGCGGAATTCCAATAACTACTGTTTGGGAAGATGATTATGATGTAAATGTAGTGCTTAAAAGTAATAAATCAGACTTAGCTGAATTTGAAGATTTAAATGATGAATTGATTGCTATTGGTGGTGGTTTGGCTAATGTTCCGTTAAGACAGGTTGCACAAATTAAACCTACTTGGAATGAAGGTAGCATTTATAGAAGAAATGGTATAAAAACCATTACAATATCAGCCGATGTAAAAAGAGATTATAATGCTATGAGCATAACTCAAAAAGTTCAAGATGCAATTAGCGATATTACATTAAGCGATGGTGTTACTTTGAGTTATGGTGGTGAGTATGAGGAGAATAATGAGCAAATGCCAAACATGATTGCGGCATTACTTATAGCTATAATTATAATATTATTTATTCTTGTTTTCCACTTCAAAAAAGTTGGTACAGCAATCTTGATTGTAGCTTGTCTTGCTCTTTGTGTTTTTGGTGCAGATCTGAAGAGCACACGTCTGAACTCCAGTCACATTCAGAAATCTCTTATGCCG
>CAMTOX010000305.1 GCA_947074225.1 uncultured bacterium | reverse complement strand
GCATACGAGGTGTCTGAATGTGACTGGAGTTCAGACGTGTGCTCTTCCGATCTCAATACGACCACGACCAGTTTCAAAAGCCTCTTTCACACCGGCCTAACCATAAATAATACCACCGGTTGGGAAATCGGGAGCCTTTACATATTTCATTAATCCTTCAATCTCAATCTCCGGATCGTCTATATAAGCACAGGTAGCATCAACAACTTCCGATAAGTTATGAGGCGGCATATTAGTAGCCATACCTACAGCAATACCAGAAGTACCATTAACCAATAAGTTTGGTAAACGTGTAGGTAAAACAGTAGGTTCTTTTAAGGTTTCGTCAAAGTTTGGCTGAAAATCAATAGTCTCCTTTTTAATATCATGAAGCATCTCTTCGGCAATTTTGCACAAACGAGCTTCGGTATAACGCATTGCTGCAGGACCATCGCCATCTACAGAACCATAGTTTCCTTGTCCATCGACCAATGGATAACGCAATGACCAGCTTTGAGCCATACGTACTAAAGTCATATAGATTGAAGAGTCGCCATGAGGGTGATATTTACCCATTACTTCACCGACTATACGAGCCGATTTTTTATAAGGTTTATCAGAAGTGTTGTTCAACTCATTCATTCCATATAACACACGACGGTGAACTGGTTTAAAACCATCACGCACATCGGGTAAAGCACGAGAAACAATTACAGACATCGAATAATCGATGTATGCTTTCTTCATCTCGTCCTCTACATTGATCTTAATAATTCTCTCTTGATCAAGCATTTATCTTGTTTTTTTAATAGTTCTCTAAATTTCAATCAAAATTACTGCTTTTTAATGAAACTACCAAAGTTAACACACAAAAAAAGCACTATAAACAAGAGATTTTGTTTAAGTGCTTTTTGACTCTTTTGTCTAATATTTATAGAAAAATATGCTTAGAAGAAAGCATGCGCTTTTATTTCACATACTCATCGAAGGTTTTATCCGAATAAAAGACCAAAATACGCTCAATACGTCGCTCTGAAGAGTGTTTAACACTCTCAAAGGCCGAATCCAATGCCACTGCTTTTGGAGTCGAAATTTCGCGCTCTGGTACAATACTATTCGCTACGGGTGGAGTTGCAACAACCACCGGTTCGGGAGTTATAGAATTCTCTAATTGATCAAATAGATTAGGTTCGTGAGAATCTCCTGTGTGGTGCTTCATACTGCCTTCGCCCAAAATAAGCCATTCTAAGCTCACTTCTGGGTATTGCTTCACTATTTTATGAACCAATTCAAGACTTGGTTTACTACGCTCAGTCTTGATATGCGACAGCGTAGAACGCTCTATACCAATGGAATCTGCAAATTGAACATTACTCAAATTTAATGATTCTATCAATTGAAATAATCTATCTTTCATGACTAGTGAGATCTGTAAATGGTTAGGATAATATTGAGATTACAAATGTAATAAATAATTTTACATTTCACAACTACATTTCTAATTTACAAAAATACATTTATACAATATTAAATAGTTACAATTGTATTTGTATATATTCAACTATTACAAGTTACATTTCTATATGTCAGGCTGTTTACCTATTATTCTATTATTAATCTAATACTTTATATATATACTATCAAATATCTCATTATTAGGTATATTAAATTAGTTGCTTTAAATTTATCAATACTTTAGCTATGATGCGCCCGAAGTCCCTATTTTCAATTAAATAAATAGATTATATAAACAATATAAGTAACTGATATATGTCAATATAGACATAAATATATGCTTTGTTAATACTAAATTATGAGTTATAAATTAATTATGTAATCGGGTATTATTGTAAACAATATCCCCTACTCTACCTCATTTGTAAAGTTACATTTTTAACGCTATTGATTGGTTATAATTGTAACAATGTTATGTTTTGTAAATTTGTACTATTCTGTATTGTTTATATTTGTAATATTTACATTTGTCATTATATCAAACAAATAAAGCGCAATTACCTCATATATATTACCACTCACATTAGCTCATATTTTCTCAAAGTATAAATACGACTCTATTTTATCTGAATTATATAACTTTGTAATCATTACAGAAACTTAAGCGAGAATCGCATATTTCAAATCATTCTTATCTCCTATTCAGGATAATTAAAAATTATTTTTTTCATCTATTTCCAATTTTATAGCTACAATCCTACTCTATTTATTAAAACTATTAAATTGAAAACCATACCTATCTCATCTCATCAAATCGCTCTAAGAATATCTATCAATAAATAGTTAAGAGAATAGATGCTGTTATTCTCAACATGAGTCACCTACTTAAAATAGTTTTCTGCCAATCTGTTTATTAATTCCAATCGAGATCTGTGCATAGAGTTAGATTACCTAACAGTTGAATCCTCACACCAGGTATTATTAAGCTCGTTCATTATAAGGATCTACTCTTCTGCCTTGTCATCCATTCACTCAATGAAACAATGTTGTTATATCTACACTTTATACTAGGTATAATAACAAAAAAAGACCCGCTCCTTTTCAGGAACGAGTCTTTTATATACTCATTAAGAATAGTTCTTATTAATCTACTCCAGCCAACTCTTTGTCGACCAAAATACGTCCACAATATTCACAAACAATAATTTTCTTACGTAAGCGAATATCCATTTGACGTTGTGGTGGAATCTTATTAAAGCAACCCCCACAAGCATCGCGTTCAACATAAACCACTGCCAATCCATTACGAGCATTACGACGAATACGTTTAAATGCTTGCAATAAACGTGGATCGATTAATGATTCGTATTCCTTAGATTTTTGAATCAACACCTCTTCTTCATGACGTGTTTCAGAGATAATCTCATTAAGTTCAGAGCGTTTTTGTTCTAAATCTAAGTTACGTTCCGATAAACGATTGGTTAAACCATCTACCTCTTCCTTCTTAAGCTTAATCTCTTTAGTATAATCGTTGATATGTTTCTCGCTTAGTTCAATTTCTAAGTTCTGCTATTATATCTCTTTTGTCAAAGCATCACACCCACGTTTATTACGACTTTTGTTCTTCTCTTCTTTCCCGTGTTTAGCCATGAGCTCTTTTCTGCCAGTGCATCACTCGTCACCGTTATACTCGCCGGTGTATCTGTTGCCGGTAATGTAGCTGTTGCTTGAGAGTTATCTACAGAAGTAATTGTAATGTTTGC
>CAMTOX010000304.1 GCA_947074225.1 uncultured bacterium | reverse complement strand
ATGCTCACCAAAGTTACCGATTGCATGACTACGGTAGTGCCTATGGTGAACTGCAATGCCTCGTTCCGCGATGTAGTGATAGAGGTGAGCTCTAAGAAGTTGGGCATTACCATGGTAACAGACGAAACAGGAATGGTAACGGGAATTATTACCGATGGCGACATACGCCGAGCAGTGCAAAAGCATGAGGAGCTACAAACACTCACAGCAAAAGATTTTATGACACATAGTTTTAAGTCGGTACTTGCCACAGATATGATTAACGATGCCCTAGAGATTATGGATGTTAATAAAATAACCACCCTGGCAGTTAAAGAGAAGAGTGATGCTACAGCTCCTATTATTGGAATTTTACACATTCACGACATCTACGGATTTAGAAAGAAATAATTACTCGACCGTTTATATATAGGTTAGAGCTTGAAGCACATACTACCCATGTGTGCCTAAAATAACAACTCTAATAAGAATGAAAAGAGTGCATTACCTAAAGGTAATGCACTCTTTTATGTTTTATGAATTAAGCTACTATAGTGCACAGTCGTGCAAATCTTGCGATAAGCGCATAGCACAGAAGTTAGGTCCACACATGGTGCAGAACTCTCCCTCTGTGTGCGGGTTCTCTTTATAGTAGGCTAAAGCGCGTTCAGGATCTAATGAGAGGTTGAATTGATCTTTCCAGCGGAACTCAAAACGTGCTTTACTCAATGCATTATCGCGCACTTGTGCACCCGGATGTCCTTTAGCAATATCGGCAGCATGTGCCGCAATTTTATAGGTCATAATACCCACACGTACATCTTCACGATTAGGAAGTCCCAAGTGTTCTTTAGGTGTTACATAGCATAACATAGCAGTACCATACCATGCAATCTGTGCAGCTCCAATTCCCGAAGTGATATGGTCATATCCAGGTGCAATATCGGTAGTCAATGGTCCTAAAGTATAGAAAGGAGCCTCAAAACAGCTGGTTAACTGTCGGTCCATATTTTCGCGAATCTTATGCATTGGCACATGCCCCGGCCCCTCAATAATGGCTTGTACATTATGGCTCCAAGCCTTCTGCGTTAACTCTCCTAAAACATCTAATTCTAAGAACTGACAACGGTCGTTCGCATCGTGAATAGATCCAGGACGAAAACCATCGCCTAAAGAAACGGCAACATCATAGGCAGCTAATATCTGGCATATTTCGTCAAAGTGGGTATAAAGGAAGTTCTCTTTCTGGTGCATAATACACCATTTTGTCATGATAGAGCCACCACGCGATACTATTCCTGTGAGTCGTTCCTTAACTAAGTTGGCATGTTCACGCGTTACTCCGGCATGAATGGTGAAGTAGTCTACCCCTTGCTCGCACTGCTCTATTAAGGTGTCGCGATAAATTTCCCAGGTTAAATCTTCAACTTTACCGTCGACCTTCTCTAATGCTTGGTAAATAGGTACTGTACCTACAGGCACAGGGCAGTTACGAATAATCCATTCGCGTGTTTCATGGATATTCTCGCCAGTAGATAGATCCATCAAGGTATCGCCACCCCAATGGCAACTCCATACTGCCTTATCGACCTCCTCTTCAATGCCCGAAGAGAGCGCCGAGTTACCAATATTGGTATTAATCTTCACCAAGAAGTTGCGACCAATAATCATAGGTTCTGCTTCCGGGTGATTAATATTTGCTGGAATAACAGCACGTCCGGCAGCAATCTCACTACGCACAAACTCCGGTGTGATATGGCTTTGAATACCAAGTTGGGCATTATTCATATTTTCACGTATAGAGACATATTCCATTTCTGGTGTTATCACTCCCTGACGCGCATAATAGAGTTGTGTAATCTCTTTTCCTGCTTTAGCACGATAAGGGTTACAAATATGTTCGAAACGAAGGTGATCTAACGACTTGTCGGCAGCACGCTCTCTTCCGTAATCTGATGTAATATGAGATAGTTGTTCCACATCTGCACGTTCTACAATCCACGACTCGCGCAATCGTGGTAATCCTAATTTCAGGTCGCACTCAATATTTGGGTCGGTAAAGGCCCCACTAGTATCGTAAACATAAACCGGTGCATTTTTAGTAAAGTGTAGTTTACCATCTACTTTCTTAGCAGTGTCGGTAAGTTTTACTTGACGCATACCTACACGTAGATATGGAAATAGTTCACCGTTCAGATATACTTTCTCTGAACCGGGATAAGCATCTTTAATAATCATATTTTAAATAAGGTATAAAAAGGGGGTTCTAATAACCTAACGTATAACGATTAGGGTTTATGGCTTTGACTTCCTTCATGAGTTGAGAATTGGAATATAGAATAGCTCCAACAGCAACTCAAAAACTCAAGATTAAACTCTCAAAATGTATAAATAAATGGGTTGTTTATAAGCTATTATCGTACAAATTAGAGTGTCGTAATAAAATGGTTATTAGAGCGTTTCAAAAAATCTATTTATTGTATTAATCTAGGAATGATGTTAATGGGCTGCTTGCATGTGCCGCGTTAGATATAGCTCCTAACTGAGCTTGACGCGCCAACATGGCAGCCTCTACAGCAAGTTTAAATGCCTTAGCCATGGCTATCGGGTCGGCAGCAATGGCAATTGCTGTATTCACCAATACTGCATCAGCTCCCATCTCTAATGCTGCTGCAGCATGCGAAGGTGCTCCTAATCCGGCATCAATGATTACAGGCACATTACTTTGCTCAATAATAATTTCGAGCATATCGCGTGTGCAAAGTCCTCTGTTCGTTCCAATAGGTGCTGCCAAAGGCATTACTGTTGCAGCACCTACCTCTTCTAGGCGTTTGCACAAGACCGGATCGGCTTGAATATATGGAAGCACCACAAAGCCCATCTTTACTAACTCTTCTGTTGCCTTAAGGGTTTCTATAGGGTCGGGAAGTAAATATTTAGGGTCTGGATGAATCTCCAATTTTAAGAAATTAGTGCCAAAAGCCTCTCTCGAGAGTTGTGCTGCCAAGATAGCCTCTTGTGCATTGCGCACTCCCGATGTGTTTGGAAGTAATTGGATGTTTGGATTGGTAATGTGATGAAGCATATCGTCGTTGGGGTTCTCCAAGTCAATACGCTTCATGGCTACGGTTACCATCTCTGAACCTGATGCTTCAATGGCTTGACGCATTAACAGATTTGATGGAAATTTGCCCGTACCTAAGAATAGTCGAGAATGAAACTC
>CAMTOX010000303.1 GCA_947074225.1 uncultured bacterium | reverse complement strand
ATAAATGTCTGCTATAATGAGTTGTCGGTTTTTTTTTCAAGCAGAAGACGGCATACGAGCTTGCTGAATGGGACTGGAGTTCAGACGTGTGCTCTTCCGATCTATTGCCTTGATCATCGGCAAGCAGGTCATCTTTCCCCACTCTGTATTTTCCGGTACGTACTCCGGGTTTAAGATCGCCCAAGTTTGCCGGTGGTGAAAGGAATACCCAATCTATATTGTGTTCATTCATCAAAGTATTTAGATAGAACTCTCCCAAAGATTTTGCTGCCGGTACCCATGATTCTGGAAGCAAACCTGAATCTATTAAGCGCACGCCGGGTTTAACAAAAAGAGTGCCTGCTCCGCCCACAATGAGAAAACGTTTCACACCGGCTGCTTTAACAGCATTGAGGAGTTCAGGATACAGACGTAAAGTATCTTCATACACATTAGCATTTGTCCATCCACCAGGGTTTAGTGCACTAATAACTGCCTCTTTGTTACGACAAATCTCAGTAATTCTTGCACTGTCGGCAACATCGGCTTGTTCTACTGTTACATTGGGATTATTTACTTGAAGTTTTGAAGCATCTCTAACCACTGCTGTTACATGATATCCGCGCGACAATAACTCATTCAAGATGGCTTTTCCCACAAAACCACTTGCACCAATTAATACAACTTGTTTCATACTTTTTAAAATTAAGAGTTATACACTATAAAAGATAGTTAGTATCTTTTCCACTGCAAAGATACAACAAGGATAATCCTCTCACAAGTAGGCACTTAAATGTGAGTCGGTTACTTTAAAGTTACCTTTATTGGATTAGAGGGTATTATAGAAATTATTATTATGAAAATAATTTCAATGCAAAAAACAGGCTACAAAAATTGGGTTATGAGAATGGTTTTCTTACTTTTGTAACTTCAAAAAGTAAAGAAATTTACACGTAAAAGAGATGAGTAAAACCAAAAATATAGATGCACAGGTTCCCGATTGTCCCATTCGTAACATACTTTCTCGGTTTGGAGATAAATGGTCTATATTGATTTTCTATACCTTAGATCAACATGGAGTATTACGTTTTAAGGAGTTACACCGTGCTTTACCCGATATATCGCAAAAGATGCTTACTGTAACTTTACGTACATTGGAGGAAGATGGTTTTGTGAAACGCACAATTTATCCGGAAGTACCTCCGCGTGTGGAGTATGAACTTACTGCAAGAGCACAAACTCTACTACCGCATTTGAATGGATTAATCGGGTGGGCAAAAGAGAATATGAACGAAATTATGGAGTGCCGTAAAGAATCGCAGAAATAATGTATATACAATACTCATTTTCTAATGCATCTCTTTTAACTTTCTTCAAATAGACGAGAAAATCTATTAGTATTATTTAAATACAAAATAACCCATAATCATGTCACTACTTTTTATGCTCATTGTTATTATTATTTCTATAATTATTATCATTGCAGCACTTTATGTTTTATATCCTATCTGTATTTTTATCATTGGGTCAGTAATAATTCTCTTTGAGGTCATATCCGGGAAAAAAAGTAAAGAAGACTGGAAACAAGAGATGGAAGCCATAAAGAAACGTGAGGAGTTAAAGAAAGTGTATTATGCAAAGAAGAAGGCTGAAAAGAATAAACAGGATATTATTACCGGCACTATTAGTTTTGATAAGCCCATTTCAAATATATTCAAAATGAAGAGATGAACTAAACAAATTATTTTAAGACACAATAAATAAACAAGTAACAATACACACTATTTTAAAACACCTAAAACAACTATGCAATATTTTGATGAAGTACCCTTTGCCGTAACCATTTGCGACAAGGAAGGAAATATAGTCGACATGAACGAACGCTCTAAAGAGACCTTTGCCAAGTATGGCGATTTAATAGGTAAATCGCTTTTTGATTGTCACCCACCTAAGGCAAGTGATGTTTTGAGAGATTTATTGGCAAACCATCATGTGAATGCATATACCATAGAAAAGAATGGTGTTAAGAAACTCATTTATCAGGCACCTTGGAACATTGCAGGAGAGTTTGAGGGGTATATAGAATTATCACTAGTACTTCCCAACGAGATGCCTCACTATGTAAGAATATCTTCTTAAACACCAAATACAAAGCATTTAAAATTTCACGCCACAAAAAGAGAGCAAAAGCCCTACATTGAGCACTGTTACAATGGTTCCCATGATGTAGAGCAACCACTTTGTGAACGGACGATTGCGGTATTTTCCCATTACTTTTTCTGACGAAGTGAGCTTTACCTGCATAAAAATGGTTATGGGAAGCTGTACACTAAGTGCCATTTGTGAATAGATAAGTGCCATAAAAGGGTTATTCACAAATAGTATTATGACAAAAGCTACAATCAGCGAAATAAGAACTCCTACGCGTGAGTGTGAGTCTTTTATGTCGTAACTCTCGCGGAAATAGCCGGCAAAGATAGAACCAGCTGCCATTCCCGATGTAATGGTTGAGGAGACTCCTGCCAAAAGAAGTGCCACTGCAAAGATAACTGCTGCATGACTTCCTAAGAGCGGTGCCAAAAGAGAATTGGCTTGTTGTAACTCATCGACTACTTCTCCTTGTTTAAAAAAAGTAGCTGCCGCCAGAATAATCATAGCACTATTAATGGCCCAACCTATAAACATAGAGAGAAAAGTATCTAGAAACTCAAAAGGCAACTGCTTTTTAATCACCGTTTCATCTTCTAGATTCCACTGCCGACTCTGAATCACTTCTGAGTGCAAGAAGAGATTATGCGGCATCACAACTGCTCCAAGCACACTCATGATGATGAGCATGGATCCTGGCGGTAGAGAGGGTTTTACCCACCCTATAGCTGCCTGCCCCCCCTCCACATCGACTAATGTAAGTTCGTAAAGGAATGAAAGCCCAATGATAGAGACAAATGCAATGATCCAACGTTCGATAAAAGAGTAAGCATTGGTAAAAAGCATAATCACCACAAAAGCCAGGACTAAAAGAGAGCCTATACGTATGGGAATATTAAAGAGCATCTCCAATGCTATGGCACCTCCTAAAATCTCAGCCATTGAGGTAGAAATGGATGCCAGCATGGCAGAGCCAATGAGCAGTGAAGAGTAGCGTGGCTTATAGTATGCTTTAGCCGCCTCTGAAAGACATTTGCCGGTAACAATACCTAAGTGTGCCACATTGTGTTGCAGAA
>CAMTOX010000302.1 GCA_947074225.1 uncultured bacterium | reverse complement strand
CTTCTCTCAGTGCAATAATGTTATACTTGACGTCGTACGGCGACAGCCAAGAGCGAGACTTTGACCTACACTCTTTCCCTACACGACGCTCTTCCGATCTGATTTATCATTAGATTTGGTAAGTACATATCCGCTTCCCTCCCAATTTTTTCCATCATATTGTAATATAATCTGATTTTCTAAATCGGGCATAAAAAGTTCAGCTTTAGAATTATCAGTAGAAAATATAACGTAAATATTGAAAATTGCAGTGTCTTCTTTGATAGAACCAATACGTTGCGCTTGCTCGAAGAGTCGTATACACTCTGATTTTAATTCGCTCCAAGTATATCCGGCACTCCCAAAACAGCCATGCTAAGAAGCGTTATTGCCATAAGAATTACGATTTTTGCCTGATTGACAAGCCGTAAAAATAATGCTTGCTATTATAGAGATAAATAATTGTTTCATAGAGCTTTCTGTAATATTGTAATCAATCATTTTATGATAAAGATGTTGTAATTCATTGATTCTGTCAATAAAATAAATTGTTCGAAACACATCAACTTATTGCGCCCCAGTTAATTTTCCCTTTTGCGAGTTGATTAAGTTGTTTGTTTAAAACAAAGTTTTTTTCTGAATCTAAGTTTGAATCCTCTTCTAATATTTTAGTTGCTATATCTCTGGCTTGTTGCAGAATCTGACCATCGGTGGCAAGATTGGCAATTTTCAAATTAAATGGTATTCCACTTTGCTGAGTTCCTTCGAGGTCGCCCGGACCGCGCATTTTAAGGTCGGCCTCCGAAATTTCAAATCCGTCGTTAGAATTTACCATTATATTCATTCTTTGTTTGCTCTCGTTCGAGAGTTTGGGCGATGTTATCAAAATACAATAAGATTGATCGCAACCACGGCCTACACGTCCGCGAAGCTGGTGGAGTTGCGAAAGTCCGAACCTCTCTGCGCTCTCAATTACCATTACAGAAGCATTCGGCACGTTAACCCCAACCTCAATAACAGTTGTTGCAACTAAAATTTGTGTTTTGCCGGAAGCAAAAGCTTGCATTTGTTCGTCCTTTTCAGAAGGTTTCATCTTTCCGTGAACCATGCTTATTTTATAACTTTCTTGAGGGAAAATTTCTTTAAGCCGTTCAAAACCATTTTCAATGTTCTGATAATCAGATTTCTCAGACTCTTGAATTAGAGGATAAACAAAATAAATTTGTCGGCCTAAAGCTATCTCTTTTTTGATAAAGTCATAAACGCCAACACGTTTATTATCAAGCCTGTGAATAGTTTGTATCGGTTTTCGTCCCGGTGGAAGTTGGTCTATGACCGAAACATCAAGATCGCCATAAAGAGTCATGGCAAGTGTTCGCGGAATAGGCGTTGCGGTCATTACTAAAACATGCGGTGGTTGAATATTCTTTTTCCACAATCGTGCGCGCTGGGCAACACCAAATCTATGTTGTTCGTCGATTATCACCATGCCTAAGTTCTTAAAGACAACCTGATCTTCAAGTAGAGCATGTGTACCAATTAGAATTTTTAGCTCTCCATTTGCGAGATTCTCATGAAGCATAGCTCGTTCTGATTTTTTTGTACTTCCAGTAAGTAAAGCTACACTCACACCCAATTCGGAAAGTAAACCGGAAATTGATTCATAATGCTGATTAGCAAGAATTTCGGTAGGAGCCATAATACAAGCCTGAAAATCATTGTCTAAAGCAATAAGCATTACCATAAGCGCAACTAAAGTTTTTCCGCTACCAACATCGCCTTGCAGAAGTCTGTTCATCTGTTTTCCGCTACGCACATCAATCCTAATCTCCTTTATAACTCTTTTGTGTGCATCCGTTAATTCAAACGGAAGACATTCTTTGTAAAAAGTATTAAAATAATGACCAATATTTTCGAAAATAAACCCTTTATAACGTAGGTTTTTGATTCTTGTAGTTCTAAGAATATTAAGCTGAATATAAAAAAGCTCTTCTAATTTTAATCTATATTGTGCGCGCTTTAGTAATTCATTATTTTTCGGGAAATGAATATTTATAAGAGAATCCTTAAGATTCAGTAGGTTATACTCTTGTAATATATGAGAAGGCAACGTTTCAGGAATAGTTGTATTCCCAATATGTGTGAATATATTAAATACTATTTTATGAATGGCTTTTGAATTCAGAAAACCGTTTTTCATCCTTTCTGTTGTGTTGTATAAACCTTGTAATCCGCCAAGAGTTTGCCTTGATGTAGCTTCGTCAATAGTCTCTATATCAGGATGTGCAATATTTATTTTACCATTAAACACAGAAGGTTTCCCGAAAATTATGTACTCCTCATTAATTTTATATTTGTCAACTATAAACTTTATACCCTTAAACCAAATCAGTTCAATAACATCGTTACCGTCAGTAAATTTAGCCGAAAGTCGTTGCTTTCTTTTTTCGCCAATCTCTGTCATTGATAAAATACGACCTTTTAGCTGTATGTATGAAGAAGTCGAATTTATTTCAGATATTTTATAAACCTTACTTCTGTCAATATATTTATACGGGAAATAGTATATCATATCTTCAAAAGATGACACGTCGATCTCCTTTTTAAGCAATTCAGCCTTTTTGGGTCCAACGCCCGAAAGAAATTTTATATCTTTTGTTGATAATTCTGACATATACAAAAATTACGAAAGTAATGCCTCTGCAACCACGAGGTCGAAAGGGGTAGTTATTTTTATATTTTCTCTATTCCCGTTAGTAAGATGTACTGTAAAGCCAATACTTTCAACAACACTTGCATCATCTGTAAACAGAGGTGAGAACTCTTGAATATATGCTTTATTCAGAATTTCAAATTGAAAGACTTGTGGTGTTTGTACTAATTTATATTTTGACCTGTCGACTGCAAGGCTTGAATTATCTTTAATCTCCCTTATTGAATCAACAAGGTCGATTGTAGGAATTGCACACCCCGATTTTTCAGCCACATCAAAAGCCTCTTTTATTGTGGCGATACTCGCAAATGGGCGTACCCTATCATGTACGGCAACAAGGGCATCTTTAGCCTCTTTAATTACCGACAACCCGTTTTTTACAGAATGAAAACGCGTTTCGCCACCATCTGCAATTATGTGAGGAGTAGTGTAGTTATGATCAGAACAAAGCTTTGACCAGAAATAGATCGGAAGAGCACACGTCTGAACTCCAGTCACATTCAGAAATCTC
>CAMTOX010000301.1 GCA_947074225.1 uncultured bacterium | reverse complement strand
GACAACGCTGATTATGCCAAATATGGTAATTTAGGGATTAGTGCACGATGGATACCATACTGCTGTTTGATTACGTAATAAATGCAACTTACCTAAAATAGAAGGCGCCGCACATATTGCTGCTATAAGTCCACCTTTTTTATTTTGATTTAAGAGTAATTTGGTCAAACCACTATGATTTCCCAAATTAGTCGTTCCAGGCATCCCTCCAGGAAGTATTAGCATCTCAGCCTTAGAAAAGTCTACATCTGTAAATAACTCATCTGCTTGTAATACCATTTCATGTGCACCTGTAACTTGTAGTGTATCATGGATAGATATTGTGGTTAGAGTAACCCCGCCACGACGTAACACATCTATTGTTGCTACTGCTTCTATCTCCTCAAAACCATTGGCTAAGAATAAAAATACGTTCATAGTACTAGCTGTTTTTATTTTAATACAAATTTATACGAAATAGTTCCGATACCAATGCCTTTCCCCGACGAGAATTTATTACGTTTTGCAGCTTCAATACATGCTATACGTAACGTCTCATTGGTGATATTAGTACCTGCAGCTATACTCGCTTCTGTAACACGACCTTCTTCATTTACACGTATGCTAACAACAACTGTGCCTTCTTCGTTACTGGTATAAGGAGGTTCGACCAATTTGCCATTTAAGTCGCGTCCAGAGAGCGACCATGAGTGACCTCCTTGAGTTCCTTTGCCGGCAGGATTTCCTTGCATAGCCTCTCCAGTAGTTGTGCCACTACCTTTGTTGCTCGATTGGCTAAAGGCTCCTGAAGCAAGATTTTGAGCCTCTTGAGCCTTGCGCTCGCGCTCTTGCTGTTCGGCTATGCGTTGTTGCTCGGCACGACGCTCTTCATCTTTTCTGCGTTTTTCTTCTTCTTTGATGCGGCGTTCTTCCTCAACACGACGCTTGCGCTCTTGCTCTATAGCAATGGACTCGTCGTCTTGAGTCATGAGCGGATCACTAGGCTTGCTTACAATAGGTTTTGGAGCCGAAGGCTTTACTGCCACTGCTTGCATAGATTGCTCACCATACCCCTCAAGAGTCTCGCCGAAACTTATCATGACACCCTCCTCCATATCTTCTTTAGATAAAGAGAGGCCGCATAAACAGAGTATGGCAAGAATGATGGAACAGAGTATGGCTGTCCCGATAGATGCCTGTATTTCAGATTTCTTCATAAGCAAGCGTACTATTTCTGAATCGCTTTAGTAGCAATGACAAGTTTTAGACGGTTCTCATTGGCAATATCCAATATCTTAACAATCTCACGGTAAGGAACATTTTCATCTGCGTAGAGAGCTACTACGGTGGTTGAGTCTGTTGTGGCTGCTTCCTGTAAGTAAGGCTCTACTTGTTCAAATTCTATCTCCAAGGGTTTCTGACCTTGTTCGGAAATGGTATATTGACCTATCTCGTCAATACCCACTTTTACTATACGTGCTTTGGTAGCACTTGTTGAACGACTTTGAGGTAAATTTACCTTCATGTCGTTTGGAGAGGTCATTGTAGATGCTATCATAAAGAATAATAACAAGAGAAAGATTATGTCGGTCATTGACGACATACTAAATGATGCATCTGTTTTATTTCGACTTTTTAATGCCATAGTTTGTTGTTTTTTTAGAGGTAGGGAGAGAATAACTACTTTGTTGAAGCAGGTTCATTTAAGAGGTCTAAGAACTCCATATTACGCATCTCAAGGCGACGCATCACCTCGTTAACGCGTCCTACTAAATAGTTATAAGCAAAATAGGCTACCACACCTACTATCAAACCGGCAACAGTAGTTACCATGGCAGTGTAGATACCGCCAGAAAGTTGACTTAAATTTACGGTGTTACCGCCTGCTTTCTCCATCTCAAAGAAGGCTTTTACCATTCCCATTACTGTACCTAAGAATCCTAACATTGGAGCTCCTCCGGCAATTGTGGCAAGGAAGTTCAACCCCTTTTCAAGTTTTGCAATCTCAAGATTACCAACGTTCTCTATAGCAACAAGTACATCGCTCATGGGACGACCTAGACGACTAATTCCTTTTTCTATCATACGTGCAGAGGGAGAGTTGGTGTCGCGACAAAGATTTAAAGCCGATTCTAATTTGCCATCGTAAATATAATCTTTGATGCGATCCATGAAAGAAGTGTCCTCTTTTGAGGCATTACGAATGGTGATTAAACGCTCTATAAAAATATAGATAGCTAAAATTAGCAATAGGGCCAATGGAATCATTATCCAGCCACCTTTAAAAGCCATGTCAATAAAATTTAATTGCTGTGGCTCAGCAGCCTGTTCTATCACTTCTGTAACTTGGGTCACGGTTGTAACATCTTGTAAGATAAGCATAGTATGGTTTATTTGTTTGTTTTGTTAAATATTTTGTTTTACTCTTTTAAATTATAATGCAAAAATAATCCAAAAAATTAATTTTGCAATAGTTCGTTCACTTTTAAGAGTGAATAAGTTCTGACTGATATTGTTTTATAGTTTGCTCTAAACCTAAATAGAGTGCATCGGCAATAAGGGCATGACCTATAGAAACTTCATCCAAATGTGGAATGTTTTGAGCAAAATAGCTTAAGTTCTCAAGAGATAGGTCATGTCCGGCATTGATGCCTAATCCTAAGCTATGTGCTTCGTGCGCCGCTTTTATGAATGGAGCAATGGCAGCTTCTCTGTTTTTGCTGTAGTTAGCTGCATATGGTTCGGTATAGAGTTCTATTCGGTCGCAACCTGTTGCAGCGGCAGCATTGATATTTTCAAGATCTGTGTCTACAAATATTGAAACACGAATGCCATGTTCTTGAAACAGGGTAACAAGCTTGCGAAGAAACTCACCATGTTTTACACAATCCCAACCGGAATTAGAGGTTAACTGATCTGGGGCATCTGGAACCAGAGTTACTTGATGTGGTTTAACTTCCAACACCAAAGCATTGAAATCGTCTGTCGGATAACCCTCAATATTAAATTCTGTTGTTAAAACGGCTTTTAAATCTCGAACATCTTGGTAACGTATGTGACGTTCGTCGGGACGGGGATGTACGGTTATACCATCTGCGCCAAAGCGTTCGCAGTCTAAAGCTACTTGTTCTACATTTGGAACGTTACCACCACGAGCATTACGTAATGTCGCAATTTTATTGATGTTTACACTTAATTTAGTCATTGTTTTAAGTTCAAATTATTTCTTGT
>CAMTOX010000300.1 GCA_947074225.1 uncultured bacterium | reverse complement strand
TAACCCGGCAGTAGTAGGTCTTGCCGGATTCGGATTGACAACTCTTTTATTACAACTTCACAATTTATGTTTAATCGGACTTGGTCCAGTGCTTGCCATGGGCATTATGTTTGGTGGTATCGCACAGCTTATTGCAGGTTTTCAAGAAAAGGAAAATGGCAATAACTTCGGATATAGTGCCTTTGTCACTTATGGTGCATTCTGGATAGGACTCTGCATTATTTGGCTTTGCAACCATTTCAACGTCTACCCATCAAATGGTATCGAAGTAGGTTATTATCTTTTAGTATTCATGCTTTATACCGCTATCATGTTGGTTGCTACTTTGAGAATACATACAGCCATGTTCTTTACTTTTGCAACTCTATTCATAGGTTTCATTCTTTTAGTTTTAGAACATTTCTTCTTCCCATGGATGAAAACCATTGCTGCCATTGATCTTATTATCTGTGCACTTGCAGCATGGTATATGATGGCAGCTGAGATTATTAATCCGCTTGCCGGAAAAGTAGTATTACCTTTGGGTAAACCGCTTATCAAAAAGAACTAATCATATTAGCAAGATATAACAATAGGCTATTTTCATAATTGAGAATAGCCTATTTTATCGATTATGGTTAAGAGAATATTAATTGATCTATCTATTTTTGTAACATTCAATAATGGTCTTATCTTTGCGAAAGAATTTACCTTATAAGAAAGTAACACCTATTCAATGGAATACCGTTTAAACAAATATATCAGCAGTTCTGGTATCTGCTCACGTAGAGAAGCCGACCGTTTTATTGAGAATGGTCAAGTAACTATTAATGGGAAACGTGCCTCATTAGGCATGAGAGTCCTTCCAGGTCAAAAAGTCAAGGTGCATGGACAATTAATCATTAATGACATTGAACCTGTTTATATCGTCTTTAATAAGCCTGTAGGAGTGGTTACTACTACCGACACACAAGAGCGTAATAACATTATTGACTATATTAGCCATGAACAACGCATCTTCCCTATTGGTCGTTTGGATAAAGAATCTCAAGGATTAATCCTTTTAACAAATGATGGCGACATAGTCAATAAGATTCTACGTGCCGGAAACAATCATAAAAAAGAGTATTTAGTTACTGTCGATAAGCCTATTAATGAGGAGTTCGTTCAACGTATGTCGCAAGGGGTGCCTATTTTAGACCGTGTAACACGCAAATGTCAAGTCAAGATGATTAACCCTCACCTATTCCAAATTACGCTCACACAAGGTTTAAACAGACAGATTAGACGTATGTGCGAATATTTTGGTTATGAGGTCACCAAGTTGGAACGTATTCAAATCATGGATATTAAATTAGGCACCTTACCACAAGGCGACTGGCGCGATTTAACAGAACATGAGTTAGAACGTCTCTTTGATATGATTGAAGATTCTGAAAACAACGAGAAGCCAAAGGCTAATACGCCTAAAAAAACAACTGCCAATACCTCTCAAAGAAATAGTTCGCAGAATAAGAATTCGAATCAACGTTCGCAAAAACAAAACCATAAACGCTCAGGAAACAGTAACGGACCTTCAAGAAACAATACAAATAAACGTAGAAAATAATTTAAATCCTACATGTATGAAAACACTAAATTACACAATAACAGTTTTTGCATTATCATTAATGATGCTTGCATGTCAAAGTACAAAAAACTATTCCATTTATACCATAGCATCACAAACTACGATAGGTTATGGTGTGGCTCCACAAACATGCTTTTTAGTTAAAGAAAACAATGATACTACATGGTCCCTCTTTTATAGCGATATTGAAGGCTTTAATTACGAACCCGGCTATGAATACGTTATTGAAGTTGAGAAAAAGCACATAGAGAATCCTCCTGCCGATGGATCTTCAATACGTTATAAGCTCATTAAAACAATTTCTAAAGAGAGTAAAGAATCGGAGAACCTCCCAGAGACAAATCAAGAAATCATATTTGAATATTAATAATAAAAGGAATAGATTATGAAACTATTTCAGAACAACTATAAAGAGAAAAACTTAGAATATCTTGAAGAGTATGCCAAACAACCCGGTGTACAAACACTTCACAATGGAGTCATGTATCGTATACTTACCAAAGGTAATGGTCCTAAACCGGGAATGGGTAATTACATTACGGTGCATTATCGCGGAAAACTTATTAACGGGAAACTCTTTGATGCTACTCAATCCGGTAAACCTGCTACATTTAAACTAGGTCAACTCATTGACGGATGGAAAACTGCAATTAAAGAGATGCCTGTTGGCTCTCGTTGGGAGATTGTAATTCCTGCACGATTAGGCTATGGCAGTCGTGCGGCTGGAAATATTAAAGCACATTCTACTTTAATTTTCGACATTCAGCTTTTAGGATTTGAATAATTTTAAACCGAATAACTCTTGGTTCTTATAAAACCATATATCATTATTAAGTAAATACATTTCCATACACTATACTCTTTCAAAAGAGATAAACCCTTATCTTTAACTAAACTATGTAGCTCATATTGAAGCATATAGTTCTTTCGTATTTTTCTAATTTCTTGAATTAGTGTCTTGTAACACTTATGCTTTGTCTCATTCCTAAAAGCATAGAAAAGAAATATCAACACGCTATCTGCATAATATTTATGGTATAATTGATACATGTTTTGATCTATCAAATAGTTCTTCAAACGTTGCAAATAGCTAATAATTAATTTATAAGAATGGTAAGTATATTTTCCGCCTGCACTATTTTTTATGCAATAATGATAATATAAACATTCATTTATATGAACCACAAACTTTGCGTTTCTATACACTTGAATTAGAAATAATCTATCTTCAAACGTACATTTTCTATTATCGCAGAAGTATATCTTATGTCGTTTCAAGAAATCTGTTTTGATTAAATGATTCCAAATAACACCATTAGAGGCTATTGTAACACAATTTTCTTTATAAATCTCTCCTTTTAGTAAACTTAATAACGACTCGTTTCTAAACAGATCATGATTCATCTCTGCCGGAAAAACAAATTTACATAACTCATCTCCTTTTACTCTATAGAAATCACTTACCACAACATCTGCCTCACAATCTTCGGCTTTCCGATACAGTTTTTCATACATATCTAACGTAGAATCATCATCATCGTCCGAAAAACAGATATACTTTCCCCGGGCAGCTTTAATCCCTTCATTTCTACTTAAACCTATATGTA
>CAMTOX010000299.1 GCA_947074225.1 uncultured bacterium | reverse complement strand
CTCCGGTAGTAACACTTACCAATGCTTTCATGCCATTGAAGCTGTTAGCACCGATGTAAGTAATACCCTCTTCTATCAACACGCCAGTTACTTTATAGCCAATCGAATTCCAAGGTTGAGATTGCACATCAAAATCCCACATAGCACCTGTACCGGTGATGGTAATAGTTTTGGTAGCTTCATCATAGCTCCAGAATGCATCATCACCGCATTGAGTAGGATCGGTAGGATCGCCAAAGATTGGATAGCCATTGTTTACCCCCTCTTTTACCGCCCAAGTGAGGTATGGAGTTTCTGCCGTTTCGTTAGCTTTATATACCCATGCATTGAGCAGATTTACTGGTTGTAGACTGCCTAGGTCTGCTCCATATTGTGTATCAAGTCCTTTATTGGCATCATTTATTACAACATTGCTTAAATCACTTTCCGATAACCCAACCTTCATTACTATACCAGTTTTGGCGTAATTATCTATAAAGCTTACGTTATCCTCATTTCTCGCCACTATTCTGCCAATCGTAGCATAGCCATATTCACTAATTGATATAATATTATCATTTAATGCTATACAATTGCTTATAATATCGCCATTAGACGAACTACCCATAGCAACTATACCACTTGAAGAAGATCTTGCAGAAGAAGCAGCATTAGAATATATTGAGCCACTAGAATAACAATTTATTATATTACTAATTGATGTTTCAGCAACTATACCCCCGGCTATTGATTGATGAGAAATAGCCTTAGAATAAACATTCCCATTTGAACTACAATTGATTATACTACTTTTATTAGCTTTAGCAACTATACCTCCGGCATAAGAAGTATTACCAAAGGAAAAGATATCTCCACTTAAACTACAATTTCCAATAATACTATTTGTCACATGTCCAGCTATACCTCCAACATAAGAAGTAGAAGAATAAGTAGCATACAAATGCTTCCATACTACCGACAAATTAGATATAGTGGCTTTATCTATTATACTAAATAACCCTGCAGACATCACGTACGCCGATGCATCCTTAGAGCCCATTTTTATACCATCAATCACAAAGTTATTACCATCAAATACACCTTTAAAAGTATTCTCAGAAGTTCCTCCAATCGGAACCCAATCAACGTCTGTATCATCAAATTTTATATCAGCCATCATTTTATAATGCGCTGTGGTATAATTTCTAATATTGAAATTTACACCATTTCTCATAAATTTCAATTCTGCGGCAGTACTTATCTGATAAGGATCAGTAGCTGAGCCATCACCTGTCAACGAAGTAGCTGTACCTAAAGGTAATTCACCAAACGTCAGTTTATCATCTTTCACAATCCAAGTGAAGTAAGAGTTCTCTTCTGTACTGTTTTCAAACACCCAAGCATTAAGCAAATCTTCGGGTTTATCGAGCAGCAAACTTTTACCATGCTTAACATCGATGAAATTTGTGATAAGCACTAATTCGTTTTGGCTTGGTCCTTTCTTAACTTCAAGGTTTTCTTTAGCATAGATTTGGGCAAGAGTCGTATTATTTATATGTCCTACTATTCTGCAAGCATAGGTATAATCACCTAATGCTGTAACACCACCATTCGGCACTATACAATTTTTTATGCTGCCGCCAAATGATTGGCCACCGATGCCGCCACAAAAAGAGCTAGAAGATCTAATAGCAGTAGAAGAAATAGTGCCACTGGAACTACAATTAGCTACATCACTTCTATATATAACACCAGCTATACCACCAGAGTAAGAATTACAAGAAAAATATTCAGTATAAGAAGAGACTACAGCACTTGTGTTACAATTTTTTAAATCACCACCCTCACAACGAGCAACGATACCGCCCGCAAGAGCAGAACTTGAAGACGAGGAAGCAGAAATTACACCACTAGTAATACAATTGCTTACGTTGGTATTGTATGTATTACCAACGATGCCGCCAGAAAAAGAGCCAGAATAAGATGAATAAAAACCTTCAGTAGATGAAGAAAATGAAGAGAGCGAACCAGTGGAAATACAATCAATTATACTACCCCTAAACGTATTGCCAGCGATGCCACCACAATAAGATGTAGAATTAGAAGTTTTGATAAAGAGATTACCACTGAAAATACAATTAGTTATAACATCTTTATCTGAAAAACCCACAATACCACCACAATAAGACTTAATAGCTTCAGAATAAGTAGATAAACTAGAAGAAATATCAATACTGGAACTACAATTAGTTATATTCATAGCGATTGTTTGGCCAACGATACCACCAGAGAAAAAAGAAATTGTATTGAGTTTACCACGTGAACTACAATTAATTATATTGCCACCACGTGAAAAACCAGCGATAGCACCACAATAAGAATAATTTTCAGAAACAGAATTATAAAATTCTTTCCATACTACTGTTAAATTAGAGATGGTTGCTCCATCAGTATAACCAAAAAGCCCGGCATATATCAGTTCTAACGGTGTAGTTTCACTACCCATCTTTAAATTACTTATTGCATAGTCGCCACCATCAAAAGTACCTTTAAAACTTTTTGCGTTATTCTGTCCTATCGGATCCCAATTTTCTGCATCATCAGCAAATGTCAAATTGTCTGTGAGCAGATAATGTTTATCACCATAATTGGTATTATCATTATTCACCTTGTCACGCATAAACTCCAAGTCTTCAATAGAACCAATAAGATAAGGGCTATCCTCAGTACCACTGCCATTCAAAAAAGTAGTTTGCGCCGATAAATTTAATGCCAGAAGCATCAATAGTAGAGTCGTAATTTTCTTTTTCATACACACTTTTTTATTCAGATTTATAATTGTACATAGTATTATTTTACAAATATAGATATTTTAAAAATAATATTTATATTTTTTGTTAAAAGTAACATGTCTCATTTACAATTTACCATGTACAATGTACAAGCTAAAGAAGAACGTGTAAATCTATTTTTTCATCAATGCAAAGCAATCGTGTAATCTGTGCAATCCGTGTCTAAAAACACTACAGCGCCAGCCCAAATAATACTTTGTAACTGCAAAAAAAGGCACATATCCTTTCAGATATGCACCTTTCTCTTCATCATCCCACGATTATACAGATGGATCCACTACTTCCTCTTCATTGTCAGAGCCACCTCCGCCAGTAGTTCCATTAGAGTTTCCTTGCACTAGCGACTCAATGTCGTAGAAATCGATGCGGTCGCCCGCTCTCGTAGAGTTTACATCTGGGCGTACA
>CAMTOX010000298.1 GCA_947074225.1 uncultured bacterium | reverse complement strand
CTACACTATAGCCTACACTCTTTCCCTACACGACGCTCTTCCGATCTAGCAGGAACCTTGAACAGAGTCAAGACAAGTGCTAATAATGCACCAAATGCATATAACCACCAAGGAGCTCCGGCACCCGACATTAGAGGTTCAATAACTGCAGCCATAGCATTTGCTTGAGGTGCCACTAAAGCATTTTCGCCTACAAAACCATAAGTTTTATTCAATATCATCATAACACCACCTACAGTAGCTGCAGATACTAGAGTACCTAAAAACTTCCATGTTTCCTGTTTAGCAGGTGTAGAACCTAACCAATACCCTACTTTAAGGTCGGTAATAAAACCACCTGCCATAGATAAAGCTGTACATACCACTCCACCAATGATAGCAGAAGCAACCATACCATGTGTTCCTTTAAGTCCTACTGCCACCATCACTACCGATGATAAAATAAGCGTCATTAGAGTCATTCCGGATACCGGATTAGATCCAACAATAGCAATCGCGTTTGCAGCAACGGTAGTAAATAAAAATGCTATAACAGCTACAACAAGAATAGCTACAATGGCATGCATCCATGTATGAACTACACCAAAGAGGAAGAAGATAAATGTAGCTATTAATGCCAAGACAATGCTAAAGACAATAGTTTTCATTTTAATATCTTTCTCAGTACGCATCACATTTGCTTCTGCCGATTTCCCTTTACCCTTGAACTCATTTACAGCAAGCGAAGCGGCACTCTTAACGATTCCCCATGAACGAATAATGCCAATGATACCTGCCATAGCAATACCACCAATACCAATATGTCTGGCAAAATCGCGGAAGATTTGTTCTGCGGTAAACATATCAATACCGCCTTCATAAGTTGGACTAATGAAATGCAAGAATGATTCTCCTAAATGCGGCATTAATGGAACAAAGAAAAACCACACCAACGCAGAGCCGGCACATATAATAGCAGCATATTTCAAGCCTATGATATAACCTAATCCTAATACTGCAGCTCCAACATTGACGCTAACAATAACCTTTGCTTTATTATAAATTGTCTCACCAAAAGGCAATACACGTGAAGTAAAGGTCTCTGCCCAAGTTCCAAAAGTAGCTACAATAAAGTCGTAAAGCCCCCCAATTAAACCTGCTATTACAAGAGGTTTAGCCTGACTACCTCCTTTTTCTCCCGATATTAATACCTGTGTAGTAGCTGTTGCTTCAGGAAAAGGATATTTGCCATGCATATCGCTAACAAAATATTTACGGAAAGGAATTAAGAATAAAATACCCAATATACCTCCCAGTAGTGAACTTAAAAACACTTGCATAAAGCTCACAGTAATATCAGGATATTTAGCTTGCAAGATATAAAGAGCAGGTAAAGTAAAGATTGCCCCTGCTACAATAACACCGGAACTAGATCCGATGGACTGTATGATGACGTTCTCTCCTAAGGCATTTTTACGTTTTGAGGCTGTAGAGAGACCTACTGCAATAATTGCAATTGGTATGGCAGCTTCAAATACCTGTCCGACTTTTAAGCCTAAATAAGCTGCTGCTGCCGAAAATAATATGGCCATTATTACACCTAAAGACACAGAACGTACGTTTACTTCAGGATATACCTTATCAGGCGACATTACCGGATGGTATACTTCTCCTGGTTTCAATACGCGATTGGCATTCTCTGGTAAGCCAAACTGTTGTTGTTCATCTTGTTTCATGAATTAAATAAAGATTTTATTTTGAGGTTAAACATTATTTTTTCTACTAAGGAGAATAGATTACTGACTAAAGAATAGTCTTATACTATAGTAATCATAAATATACATTTCTTTCTATTTATATGTTATGATAACAATATAAAATAGTGATATTAAAATGGCATAAAATCATTGCCTGAACTATTAGCTAAAGGATCAACAGTTTCACGAGGTAAACTATACTCACCACTAGGTGCAGAGACTACATTGTTTACACGAGAGGAGATATATCCGGTTTCTTCTATATCATCTTCTTCATTCATAAATTTAGCATAATCACTTTTAAAACGAAGGTCTACATCGGCAGTAGCACCATTACGATGTTTAGCAATAATAATCTGCGCTACACCATGCAAATCTTTATGCGTATTTGGATCTTCAAAGATCTTATAATACTCTGGTCTATGAATAAAACATACCATATCGGCATCCTGCTCGATGGCTCCAGATTCACGAAGGTCTGATAATTGAGGCTTCTTTGCATCGGCACCTTGTCCTGAACGACCCTCTACACCACGATTCAACTGAGAAAGAGCAATGATAGGTATATCCAATTCTTTTGCTAAACCTTTCAAAGAACGAGAAATGGTACTTACCTCTTGCTCACGGCTAAAGAAGCTCATTCCTTGGGCATTCATCAACTGAAGGTAGTCAATGATAATACATTGCACATGATGCTCATTTACCAAACGCCTTGCTTTAGTCCGGAATTCAAGGACGGACAAACTCGGCGTATCGTCGATATATAATGGAGCACCTTCTAAATTCTTAATTTTATAGTCTAATTGTTGCCATTCATGTTTCTCTAGTTGTCCACTCTTAATCTTATCACCGGGAATCTGACACACATTTACTATTAAACGATTTACCAACTGTACATTCGACATTTCTAAAGAAAATACGGCACATGGAGTATGATAATCGACAGCCATATTCTTTGCCATAGATAATACAAATGCAGTTTTACCCATCGCAGGACGCGCTGCAATAATAATTAAATCGGAACGTTGCCATCCGGAAGTAATTTTATCAAGAGCATGAAAACCAGTACGTATACCGCTATATCCCTCTTTTTGTTTTGCAGCCTCTTGTAAACGTTTCAATGCCTCAGTAATAACAGGATCAATCTGCGTAACATCTTTTTTCATATTACGCTGAGAAACCTCAAAGACCTGCCCTTCTGCTTCTTGAAGAAGATCCTCAATATCATATTTCTCATCAAAAGCTTTACTCTGGATATCAGTTGAAACACGTATGAGTTCGCGAGCAACGTATTTTTGAGCTACAATCTTAGCATGATATTCTAAGTGAGCACTCGAAGCAACTTTGGCAGTCAGTGTTGCTAAATAATAAGCACCACCAACTTCTTCTAGCTGTTCATTTTTACGTAATTGTTCGGTGACAGTATATAAATCGACTGGCTTTTCTTTAACAGGCGCTTAATAAAACTAAACGGTGCTACCTTAATCTGTGTCGAATCATTATCGCTCC
>CAMTOX010000297.1 GCA_947074225.1 uncultured bacterium | reverse complement strand
AGACTCAGATGCCTGAGACAACTGACTAGATACACGGCTAGCATAATCGTATACAAATCGATCACTACCACAGACAGTATCTCTATTTTGCATCATACGCCGACCACCGAGAACTACACTATAGACTACACTCTTTCCCTACACGACGCTCTTCCGATCTTCCCAAAGTGCCTCTTCCGAACGTTGTTCCCATGAGAAGTTAATATAATCTTCACCAAAACCTACAACTTCTGTCGAAAGAATTCTAGAGCAAGTAGGAATTAAATCTATACGTACATCGTCTATTCGAGCGGTAACAGAATACATTCCTTCTGGAACACGTGATCTAACAGCAATATATTTACCAGTACCAGTATAAGAATCTAAAGACACTTCTGCAAAATACTCATAATTGTTTGCTGCAGTAACATTAAGTGTAGCTACAGTTACAAAACTTGCAGTATCAAGTACTGAAGTCATCACACCAATTTCTAATGGAGCTGACACAGAAGATACTTTATAATTCAATGAAATCATCAAATCGTTAACATTAACACCAGTAGCAACAAGTTGTGGCAACACAGCGTACAATACCGGATTGTAGTTATATTCACTGGTTGTAGGGGTGAAAGTAAGTTCATAGGTATTATGAATTAACGATAAATTGCCACTTGTTCCACCTCTATTCCAACAGGTTGGATAAGCAGAGCTATTCCCATAATCAGAGAAGGTTTCAATGAATGGGAAACTTTCTATACCAGAACATGGAGTTGTAATAGCATATCTTTGCCAATATGAAGTCTCATCGGCACAGATAGATTTTACGAACACATAATAGTTAACACCCATTGCCAAACCACTCAAAGAGAAATTGGTTGTCGAGATTGTATCTTGATAAACATCGCCAGCACCACTCTCTGGATTTGCATGGTTAGTTTTAGAAACTTTTACAGCCCATCTTAATACTGAAGGATCGGCATTCCAACCTATTGCAGCAGAAGTAGAAGTTAACGAAGTAAGACTAATATTCTGAGCAGAAGCACAAGTTGGTAAACTATCTATCTCCAATCGAGTAATATAATATCCAAAATTAGAATTAACACCACTGTGTCTCAAAGCAATATGATTACCAAGACCTGGTAAGGTTGATCTCTCTAAAGAAACATTGTACTCTACTAAATCGTCAAGAATTAAATATAAGGTATCAATAGCAGAGAATGTAGTGTAGTCTTCTGGATCGGTCATAGAACCTATCTCCAAATAACCACAGAATCCCATATTACGAGTACTGATATTCATCTTTAAACTCAAACTATTTAACGTAGAATTTATGGCAGGAGTTACAGCATAAGAAACACCAGCTTCATCTGAATTAAGATAGAGTGAGTTTATTTGCGCTGTATAATCATTATTCCAGAAAGTAGCGATAGAAGGAACAAAATTTCCTACACCATTTCTGTTCCAACAGATAGGGAACGTCCCAATACTCATAGTAGTAAAGTCTACTACATATGGAAATACGCTCTCTGGAGCACAAAGGGTGGTGAACTTATAAACATTAGACCATTCACTATTTGCAGGACTACACATGCTACGGATATAAACATAATAATCTGTTGCAGGTGTTAAGTTTCTTATTGTTGCAGGTTTGCTTGTAACAGTACCATTGTAAATATCGGCAGCTACAGTTAAGTCACTCATTTGAGTGGTAGAGACTTTAATCTCCCAACTTGAAACTTTGGCAGCTGTCCAATTTAATACTACACTGTCTGAACCTAAAACTGTTGAACGTATCAAAGAAGGTTTTGAACATGCTGGAATATCTTCAATCACAATATCATCAATATAGAAAATATTTGGTTCAATATATCCTGAGCCCTCAACCAAGAAAGCAATAAATTTATAATCACTCTCTGTGACTCCATCAAAAGGTACTATTACCTCTTCCCACACATTGGCAGTCATTGGAGTAACATCGGCAATCACTCTAAAGGTAGCAATATCTGTTGGGTCGCTCATCACGCCCACCTCAACATGGTTACCTCTTGAAGCAGAATTCATCCAGAAAGAGATTTGAGTATTGCTTAAGTTAGCAACATTAATCATAGGAGTAGCGTACCAACTTGAAGTTGTACGGTTAACACCATCAGTGGTTTTAAAATAGTCGCCCGTTAAACGTAATGCTGCGGCACCAAGAGCAGTAGAAGTCTCTACCGATGGGTAAATATTTGCTGGAGGAATAACATTTCCCCATTCACTCTGTTTGAAATTCATTACCGAAGTCCAACAAGATGGAAGTCCTGTAGTTGCAGTGTATGAATTAAAGTTCTCAGAGAATGGTAAATTCACTGGCGAACATAAAGTGGTAAAGATTGTTGCTGCCGACCACTCACTCTCGTCAGT
This sequence comes from uncultured bacterium, assembly GCA_947074225.1. Taxonomy (GTDB): domain Bacteria; phylum Bacteroidota; class Bacteroidia; order Bacteroidales; family Paludibacteraceae; genus CAMTOX01. Next base: position 878 of record CAMTOX010000297.1, on the reverse strand, counting down.
AGCGCTACAGCGTGCTTTTACATAACAGTAATAAGTAGTATTAGCACTTAAACCAGTAATAGTATAAGGAGAGAAGAAAGAGGTAGCTTCAACCAATGCTGTTTGAGTAAAATCGGTAATTGGAGCATTAGAAACTTTCAAAGAATAACCTAATTCATGACTCTCATCGTCAGCCCAAGTTAAAGTGGCACTAGTATCGGTAATTTGATAAGTAGCACCAAAAACTGGAGTGACACAGGTTTGCATATTTCCTAAGTAAATATCGTCCAAACCTACACCTCTACCATTAGCATAGTTATATTCAAATGCAAATTGAATAGAACTTAACGACACACCTGTCAATGCAACTTCACGACGCAACCATGTAGCGGTTGGTGTTTTATCACAAACAAGCAATGTCCATGCATCGGTAGCAGAATTGCGATAATAAACACGCAATGAATCAACAAAGCCACTTGAGTTGCTTGGTTGTACAATTGCATAAGAGAGAATCGGAGCCGTCAGGGTACTTGCATCTACCATATCGGTAATAAGCTTTACCTCCGACTGAGAAGAAGTAGCAAACAAAGAAGCATAGTTGCTTCCTTCGTATGCATCTAACTCCGCCGTCCCAACACTGATACCATTACTACCGCTGGTCCACATGGTGGTAACAGTAGTTGGATCTTGAGACCACGAGGCAGGTATGCCACTCTCAAAACCTACCCGAAAGACGGAAGATTGAGCAGAAATACCTGTAGTTATTAAAAGCAGCAAGGCTAGTAATAACGAAAAACAGTAATGTTTTCTCATACAAGATTAAATTAGATTAGTAAAAAGATAATATTAGCTGAATTCAACTTGCAAATGCAACTTTCTCCAGCTTGGTTAATAAATTA
>CAMTOX010000296.1 GCA_947074225.1 uncultured bacterium | reverse complement strand
AGTGTGAATTTAGGATTTAAATCTTTTATGGCTTGAAGCAAATCGGAGGGCATGAGGTGTATGTAACGCCAATCTTTGTTATACTGTCCGTTCTCCATAAGTGCGATGTCGATATCAGGAAATTGCGATGCAATGTCCAGATAGTGGCTGTCGTATCCGCCATCGCCACCGATATAGATGTTTTTTTCGGGCGATTGAAGCATGTACGATGCCCACAAGGTGCGGTTGCTGCGGAAGTCGCGTCCTGAGAAATGGCGGGTTGGCAGTGCGGTGATGGTGTCGCCCGAAGGGAGGATGGCACTCTCTTGCCAATCCATCTCGATAAGATCTTCCACAGGGAATCCCCAATATTCAAAGTGCTCGCCCACACCCAATGGCACTATGACTTTACCTATGCGTGATTTGAGTTTTATAATGGTTTTATAGTCTAAGTGGTCCCAATGGTCGTGTGTGATGATGAGGTAGTCAATATTGGGCATATCATCGGCCGCATAAATTTGCGTTCCCTTAAAAGGTTTGTTGATGAAAGAGAAGGGCGAGGCATCTTCAAAGACCGGGTCGATGAGGAAAGTGCTGCCGTTTAATTGTAACAGATAGGAAGAGTGTCCAAACCAGACGAGCAAATCTTCTGAGACGGGAAGATTTTTTAAATCACTTTTGATGGCTTTTATGGGTTCTTCAGGACGGTTACGTTCTCGCTTTTCGAAGATAAAATCCCACATGGCACGAGCACGTCCGCCTTCAGAAGTCATCTGTGGGGTAGGGTGTTGGTTATGAAATTGTCCCTCACGGTAGTTGGGCGATTGTTTAATACGTTCTAAACGTTCGCCACGTGGCAGGCGTCCAAATTTGGGCTGATTCATCACCAAAAGAGAGATGATTTGAATGGTTACCAGAATTAATAGAATAATAAGGAGTTGCTTCATGTGGGAATTTCTGATTATACAATTATTTTTGAATGGTACAAAAGTAGTTGTTTTTTGTTACATGTCTCAATACTATTTACCGATGGTTGTATACGAATTACAGAATAGGAGATACAATTTTTGCATGTAATCTCTAAACGAATGGTGATTCATTGAGAGGTTACATGCAAGAATTTGTTTGTTCTCTTTACATAAATCTATTTTATTTCTTCAAGGCATTAATCATGGCACGTAATAACGAGAGCGAGTCGGTATAGGCAACGTCCGAAGCTAAATCCCACGACATCATACCTGCCAAGTCTTGCGATGCTGCATAAACTGTTTTTTCGGCTATTGTAGCTTGTCCGTTAAAGACATAGGTTACATTATCGTAAACCGCTCTATTTTGTGTTGTGGAGTCAATTAAGTTCTCGTCTACTAAGTTGTAATAGGTTGTTGTAGCTTTAGAACTATCGGCCGCTACGGCATAGAATGGTACTCCTGCTACCAACTTCTGTGTAGGAATGCCATAATTGATTAATGTTTGAATATTCTCTACATACTCGGTAAATGGGAAACGGTTTGGTAACGGCCCATAACATTGTAAGAAAGCATAATCTACTCCATTGAGTGCTCCAAAGTCTATGGCGTAGTATAATGGATGTAGCTGTATTGAGAGGGTGTAGTAGTCGCCAATCTCTTCACGGAGTATGGTAATTGCTGTGCTATACTTGCTCATAGCAGCAGAGGTGGTTGCCCATTCAAAATCTAAGTCTACACCATTAAGATTATAGTCATAAAGCATGTTTTTGACATTTGTAGCAAATGTTCTGCATGCTGCGGTATCATCAATCATCTCTAACCACTCTGTGGTACTATGTACTCCTAAACGTAGCTCAATGGTAGAGAAACCTATGACTCCTCTTATCTTGGTGATTAAATCATCTAGAGAACTTACACCACGCGTATCGTAAAGTTTAATAGTATCGAGCTGTAATGAACCATCGGCTTTTGGTTCTGCAGCCACAATAATGAGGTCGTTACATTCTAACATACTCGCATCTGAAATGCGTCCCATATTATAAAAATTGGGTCGGATATAGGAACTTATGAGCATGATGTCCTGCGGTACAGCAGGGGTAATGGGTGTGTTGTTTGTTTTATCTGAGCAACCCATGAGAATAAAACAAGCCGCCATAATGGTTATGAAAACTTTTTTCATAGTCATATAATTTAAAAGATCATTAATAAACTATGAAATAGAGTAGCAAAAGCAATACCAACTCATTTGAGGAGTATTTTATTAATAGAGGGTAAATATATTGTTTTTAACAATTCATGTTGGCGTTCTAGGATATGAAGATTTCAATAAAGCTCTTTTTTGCGTAGAGCTATAGCTAATGTATTTAACGCTTATGTTTAGTTAGATTCTAGGTCTATATGAATGGTAAATGGTAGTATTTGGAGTTGATGTTAAAAATACCTTTTGACAAGGTAGCAAAAAAAAGCACTCTAAAATTTAGAGTGCATAGAAGCGTATAATTTTCACCAGTCATTACTTACGTTGATAATTAAAACTGTGACATCACGTCCATTTAATATCTATAATTTATGCTTCTTTGTATCATTCAATTTGTCGAAAAATGAATGATACAAAGATAACCTATATTGATTCCCAATAAATTATACATATAACGGAATGATGTATACATATCACTGAATAAAAAAAATCGCATGCCTTTAGGCGTGCGATTCTATAAGTTGTGGTTTCACTGTTTGTGCAACAATTATTATACTTATCTCGTATAGTAAATACATTGGTAAAGATACCAAGAGCAGTGTGAATATATCGGCCGTTGGTGTGATGATTGCCGCAATGATGAGTAAAATCACAATGGCATGTTTGCGATAGCTCCTTAAAAAAGATGCCGAGATGAAGCCAAGTTTGGCAAATAACCAACAGAGTATAGGAATTTCAAAAACAATTCCCATCATTAAGTTGAGCATCATCATGGTAGAGATATATGATTCTAAAACAATTTGATTCTCCACCAATGCGCTAACTTGATAGGTTCCCAAAAACCTAAAGGTGAGTGGGAAGATGAGAAAATAGCTTAATGCTACTCCCATCATGAACATGAAGTAACCACTTGCAATGATTTGAAAGGCATATTTACGTTCGTTGCTATAGAGCGCAGGTGAAATAAAACGAAATAGTTCATATAGAATATAAGGGAATATGAGCAAAAAAGCTGCATATAGGGCCACTCGCATATGTATTAAAAATTGCTGTGCAAGCTGAGTATTGATGAGCTTCACTTCAAAATGTTCCAACTCTTGACTTTGAAATGGAAGCAGGTTGGTGCACTGATCT
>CAMTOX010000295.1 GCA_947074225.1 uncultured bacterium | reverse complement strand
TCTTTTGCTTTTGCCTCATTCTGAGTCTGAGAGATCAGACCAACCAGAACGGCTTGCTCATTTTCTTGTTTGGTTAAGATGAAATCTTTCATCAAATATCTTGTTGTTAAATTATTATGTTCTTATTTCTTAATAACCTTCATTACAAAATAACTAAAAAAATGGAATTAAATGGATGCAAAAATCTGAAAAAATAGAACCAACAGATGTAATAACTCTTAGAAACATGGCAGGAACCTATGAACTGATGAAAAACGAGAAGAAAACCTTAGAATATCTCGAAAAAATAATTAAGCATGGAAATACTGAACAACGTAAAGAAGCCCGTGAATTGATAGAGATGGTTAAAAATAAATATAAAGAATAATTTAAGAGCAGTAACAATAGATAAACTGAATCTCTAATGTTCAGTAATTTATTATTAGAAATTATGATAATGAGTTCGGTGTTACATCGAGCTCATTTCATATTATTTACCCTCTATTAGCCAATTATTGGGCTATTCAATATCTTTTTGGTCAATCTTTTGTTTTTTTACAGAGCTGTAAATTAATATTCTAATATCCAAATACTTATTCTCTCTTTATTTTATCTTCAAATGAATTTAGATTGCCCTTTTCTGTTCCATCTAATTTGAATTTGTGGCTTTATTTTTTCTGCTTCATAACCTCTTGTTCTAAAAGATAATCTCTTTACCTCTCGATATATCTTTTCCCATTCCATATTTTTGTAGTTAGTAACTACAGCGTATGTTGTTGTATGGGTTTTAACTGAATCACAATTATCATTCTCTTCATTATTTTTATCTTCTATTTGAGGTTGCAATGGTGCTGAAAAAAGTGTCTTTTCAGTTGGTTCTATCTTCTCATTTACCAAAGTTTCCGTATTATCTATTTGCCCAATATGTCCAATATTTGATATGTTTTTTTTATCTATGGAACGGAATCCCATAAAACATTGAATGGTGCAGTTATGCCATTCTGTAGGCAGGTTCACAGTTACCATACCATTGGCACGTTGTGCAGAGTCGAATAACTGTAAGGCTTGATTGCGTTCAACACAGTAAAGGGCTACAAGAGTCGTGTCGCTACCATTGGCATTCCCTTTAGACTGTGTACTATTCCAGCTTATTTGTAGACGATTTTCTATTATATTAATCGTGCAATTTTCTGCTGTTGCCAAAGCTCCTTCACCCAGAAGAGCTTTACTGTAATCTAAAGTCACATTTGGATTCTCTCCTTTTGCTACATAGCGCAAAGTATGACTTAAGCATGCATTATAGGCTGTTTGCCGCACGGCAAAATTGGCATACCCAATCTTTACAGTGCAAAGCATGGTTTTAACAAAGCGATGTGCTTCCTTAAATTTACTGCGTTGGGTAAGCTGTGCCGGAGTTTTCGGATCGTTAATATAAGCAGGAAGTGAACGTATATATCGTATCCCTTTCCACTGACACTCTACCACGGCGCCAACTTTGCCGGAGTAGTAACTACTGTTTTCTTTTTGTTTAGCCATTGTTTGAAAGTTTAATGTTTGTTGCACTCACCTTAGGTGTTTATCATGCTCAAAGGAATGTGTGCGTTTTCTTTTGCAACAAAAGTAAAGAAGAACTGCTCCTGATTTGTTGTTTTTGGTTTACTTTCATCTACTTTCCAAAATAGTCATAGATAGAGGGGGCGTTTTTAATATTTTACTCCTCACTTAAAAAATAGTGTCGGTGTTGTATATAATGGGATTTACAATATCAACCTTAAGAGAGGTTATATACTATTGCATCTCTTTTACCTCGTACCTAACATGCACCTAGTTCGCATTAACGCTCCGAGCAAGGTGCGAACAAAATGCATTAAAGACGCCTTTAAAGGTGGTATGTCAACTAAGTGTTCTTCTCTTGCATTTTTTCTCCAATAAGGGTGTCTCTTTTTTTTAATTTATATCCGATATGATACGGAATCTCTTCCTTTGTATAATGAACCCTATTGTAACTATTGCTATAATAGTAAATTGATAATAACAGATTGAAGTTAAAACAGAATGAACAAATTATAATTATATCTATTATTTAGAATTATATGCTGATTAGTATGTGCCATTATATTTATATATAAATCAATAATAGATTATGAAAGCAATTCATAATTTTATACTATTATCTGCTTTGCTGTTTGTTGGTTGTAATTCAACCATCGACAGTGAGAAGGTAGAAGAGACTGAAATTATTGGGCCTAATAGTGCACCATTGTTTAATTGCGATGCGTATGAGGGAGAGGCCACAGAGCATATACAGCATGATTATGTTGTAATGAAATTTCTAGAAAGTTATGATGGTGTAGAGATTTGGCAACTTCTTATTTCACCTCACAGATATGGATTGGTAATAGGAGGCGCAAGTTTGGTTACTTTAATAGTTGTATTGGCGCATAGGAAAAATCAAAAGGTACAAACGGAACTACTACCTAGTTATTGGTCAATAGTCAAGCAAAATATAACGTTAGGAATGCTTGTGCCTTATGCATTTTATGAGCACGAACTCAGAAATAATTACCATAATTAGCTCTATCTTGTTTCTGAATTAGATGTTGGTAGTTAAACAGCAATTGGTGAGCAAATAATTTATGACGAACTTTATGTTAGAAATTTTCAAGATTCAAATATAGATTTAGAAATGCGTTGTGTGTATGAAAATCACAACCCAGTTTTGTATACACCACTTTTTAGACTAGAATATTTCATAATAGTATAACTTCTTTAATTCAATCAAGGTGTTGTCAATATTTTTCTCATAACTATTCTCATAAATACACTCCTGTATAGAATTATAGATTCAAGTAATGTGCTTCTGTTTATTATATCTTACTTCTCTTTTGTTGTTATGAATTGCTAATTCTAGTAAATTATTTTTGTTTAATAATTACTTCGGTACTTTTTGTACTTTCCTTTGCTGTTAAATATAGTTGCGCTATAATTAATGATAGTTATTTATGGGTATTGTTTATGGCGTTTATATTTTCTTGAAATCTCGCGAATATTATTCTAATATAAATCAAAATAGTTTTATATTTTACTTTTACAACTTTATTTCAAACTTCACCTCTTCTTTTCCTCTTCTAGGAATTCACATAAATAAACACAATTAGATAAAATCAGATTCATTGAAAAGTGTAAATCGTTATAATTATATTTGCTGAATTTAAATTGCAAATGCAACTTTTTTCAGCTTGGTTAATACATTAAATTTTTCATTAAGTTTGAAAAAAAAGCATCTTGTTCGTGGTCATTTATTTCA
>CAMTOX010000294.1 GCA_947074225.1 uncultured bacterium | reverse complement strand
CCAAAATACGATTTATCTCCTCTACCTGAAGTGCCATCTCTTTTGTATGTGCAGGGTCAAAAAGCTCTGTTTTAATATAGACAATATCGGTTATTGTGTCGTTAACTCCATTACCTAAAGCGCTGTTCGATTGTAATATACAATCTTCTTTTTTTATCTCTTCTAAATGTGCCTCCTTGACTTTTCTGTTTTTTGTTATAGGCCTTATTTGTAAAAGATAGAATTCATGCTCCTCGCCTTTTTGAAAGTTTAAGTTCATGGAAAACTCTATCTCTACGGGGCACCCCATTTCTCGTTGTCCCATTTTGAGCAACTCTTCTAATAGCGGAGCCAGTGGGAGAGCGTCGTGCTTTAAAATATTGGCAAAAGTAATTAAACGCATGCCGGGTTCCATAATGTTGTCGCTTATGATACCGCTGCGTAAATCCAAGGTAGAAGCTATATAACGTAATGAGCCATCGCTGTCGGCAGCTTTTATTGGTAAGCGTACTAAATTATATCCCTCGTTAATATTCAACTGTTTTTTGCAATTTAAATCTATCGAGTAGAAAAAGCGTTGTGTAGAATTTAGAATCAACTTTTGTGTGCTTGTTTGTAAGGCACGCTCCGGATGTCGTGGTGAAAAACGCAATGAGATGCCACCATCGACAATCTGTTTACCCAAACCTAAAGCAATATTGCAAACACCATCTTCGGGAGTTTCCGGCTCTATAGGGTAGAAATTTAGCGAACGTCCAACACCCGATATAGAGGGGTAGAAGTGGTTGCCATAACTCTTACCTACTACTTCTTGTAGCACAATAGCCATCTTCTCCTCTTCTACTACACTACTTGTAGCTTCTAAATAGTGTTTACTGTTTTTATAAAATATTGAGGCATAGACCGCTTTTATGGCTTGTTCTAATTGATAAATAGTATCGGCACTATTAGGCTGTGGCGCTATCATATAGGTCGAATAGGTTCCGGCAAATGGATGATAGTGAGAGTCTTCCATTAAGCTGGATGAGCGAACAGCAATAGGGCCGTTGGTGGACTGTAGTAATGTTTCTAAATCTACACGTAGTTCACTAGGTAGCTCTGCTTGCAGAAATTGTTCTAATATTACCTCATCGTCGTAGTCTGAAATACCAATTGGCATTAGGTTATTATTATGTATGAACTGGTCAAATAGGTCGGTACAGATAACCACAGTGCGAGGCACCTTGACTTGTATGCCTTCATAGGCTTTGAAATCTTCGGCATTACGTTTCATCATAGCATTCATAAATGCTAGACCACGTGCTTTACCACCTAACGACCCATCGCCAATTCTGGCAAAATTAGAATAACGGTCGAATGTTTCGCGCTCAAATACAGCTATAACACCTTGGTTTTTAATTTTACGATATTTAATGATGGCATCGAAAATAATGTTTCGTGCCTCATTTAAGTTCTTCAGTTCACGAATAGAGATCTGTTTAAGAAACTCAGCCAAGGGGAACATGGCGCGCGAATAGAGCCATCTGGAGATTTCATTGCGCGATACATGAAAGAGGAGAGAGTTTGCCGGAATGTCGAAAATACATTTCTGTAAATCTTTCAGATTACGTACCACAGCAACCTCCTCGCGGGTTTGTGGGTCTATGAATACTAAGCTACCAAATCCAAACTTCTTTTTAATGGCATTGCTCATCTCGTCGGTGAGCGTTTTGGAGTTCTTATATATAAAGGTAGAGTTATATTTTGTTGCAAACTCTTTGTTGCTCTTATCGGACGATTGAATGATAATAGGTAGAAAAATATCTTTCGAACGTACGTAGTTGCAGAATTTCTGACCTGCAAAAGGATCTAATTTTCCTTGACAAGGGTAACGCATATCGGTAATAATACCTAGGGTGTTACTGTGGTAAGTGTCGTACAATTCTATGGCCTCTTCGTAGGTACGTGCTAATAGTACTTTTGGACGCCCGCGCATGCGTAGCATCTTTTCGTGCATATTTAAGGCTTCGGTCATAAAGGAAAGCGACTGGGTAAAGACAAATTTATAAATTAACGGAAGAAAATAACTGTAATAACGTATAGAGTCTTCCACTAATATAATGGTTTGTACTCCAACAGTTTTCACGTCGTCTTCCACATTCATTTTATCTTCCAACATCTTAATAATGGCCAGCAATAGATCCGGATTGCCAAGCCAACAGAATACGTAGTCAATGGCCGAAAGGTCTTCGCTCTCTATTTGGTCGGCAATATCGTTTGCAAAAGGAGTCAGGGCAACAATAGGAATCTCTGGCGAATGTTTCTTAAGCTGAGTGGCGTGAGCAAAAGGGTCGCTATGTTCAGAATTTGGCATCACAATGATTAAATCAAAATGATTATTCTCCATCATATTAAAGGCTTGTTCTAATTCGCTTGCCCAAGTGAAACGCGGCGCATGACGTAAGTTTAATGAATGGTATTCATTAAATACCTGTTCGTCTATGCGTCCATCTTCCTCTAACATAAAAGCATCGTAATTACTAGCATATAACAATACATTATAAATGCGTTTGTTCATTAGCTCGGCAAATGAGGTGTCTTTGAAGTAGAGTGTCCTAATGTTTGGAGTCTCTAAGTCGGGGGTATTATTATTGGTCATATATAAAATGATTTATTTTTAAAGATTCAAATTATGTTTTACTACGGGTTATTATATATAAGGTGTAATTATAATGTTCTTGTGCCATTTTGAATTTAAGCAATGATGGTTCGTTTTCTTATCATATCTTTTCTTTCTCTTCAAGGCTTATTTTAGGCACCTAGCATGCACGTTGTTCGCACCTCGCTCGGAGAGCTTATCCGAGCGAGGTGCGAACAAGGAGCGAACAAAATGCGAACCAAAAGGCACTTTAAGATCTGAAAAAATATATTTGCCTTGCCGAAATAGATTTCAATAATATTGACTCTTTCAAGATGAGATTAAAGTATATAAAAATGATGTTCAGAAATCTGTTTTTCGCAACTTTGAGTTCAAAAGTAGCAATTTTCTTCTTTTTTTTAAGGATAAAGCAGCAGAAATAAATAGTGACATGCTTAAAATTTTATACTTTGTAAGCCAAAAGTTGATTTTCTATCATTTTTTTTGTCTGTTTAGCTAAAAAAATGGTTTAAAAGTGGTCTAAAAATTATTTTATTGTTTTTGTTGTGCTTTTGAAAAATAACGCTTAAAATTGTGGCGTTATTTAGAACGAAAACAACAAGCTTTTCTAACTTTAAAATTATCAATATTATGAACGTTCAAAAAATCATGAACGACCTGGAAGCTAAACACCCAG
>CAMTOX010000293.1 GCA_947074225.1 uncultured bacterium | reverse complement strand
CGGCATACGAGATGTCTGAATGTGACTGGAGTTCAGACGTGTGCTCTTCCGAACTGGCTTTGCAAACCGGTACAAACAGAGGGGTAACGAGGGTTATCATGTGGTCTGTACCAATAAAGAAGTTAAAGCCTTTGGGATGAAAATGTCTGCCTCATTTAACAATGCTTCAATATTTATTATTGTTCGCTCAGTTTGTGCTAATATATTACCCGGATAAACAACCTCGCCTTTATTGTTAATGCTTGCAGTTCCCGAAATAAAAACATGTTTCCTGTCGCCATATTCAATCTCAACTCCTCTTTCAAATGTTACACCGTACTCATGCGTCGGATTCATGTTTTCAGGTGCATGCAAAAACTTTTGTTGTCTGCTGTCTAAACCCTTTATAGCATAAGTTTCAAGTGAAACTAATGATAACAAATTTTTATTTCTACCCTCAATTCCTGTACTTGCTATATAATGAGTTTGTTCGGTTAAACCGTTTTGATTAAAGTTGCATTTGCGACCATCTACAACCCCTTGATAATTAGCATCTACGTTTTGTACAAATAGCCATGTTCTAATGCAGTTATTTGCAATAGATATATCTTGCTTTTTTAGAAAGTTGCGGTAATCTTCAAATATATTTATTGTTTGACTTTCAGAATCTCCATTTTCAGAAGTGTATATTTTTGATCTGTAATGCGTATAACCATTATGAGAGAATGCATAATCAATATTGCTTTCATTTATCATGTTGCTTTGTAACCATACCCACAAAGCTACCTTTGATCCATTTAACGGAGGTTGTTGCACTATTGAAAGCGGATAACCGGATTCTTTGTCCTGAGATTCAATATAATCTGTTTGATTTGAAGCATCGCTAACAAAGTATCTTTTCATAACTATTATAGAATGTAAATCAAGATTAGAAACAATCTTATCTAAACTATTGTTTAAAGATGTTACTTGATCTTCAAATAGCATAAAATTGTCAGTTGGGTAAATCATTATATGATACTCTGTTACTGATTCTGCTTTTTTGAAAAATGATATGTAACCATCTACTTTCTCTTCTATAAATTTTATTTTCGAATATTTCATTATGTTAGCTTCTAAGAAATTTATTAATTGTTATTTTTTAATATTTAACAAAGATAATCTAACTAATCCTTATAACAATTTGACAATAATACCTACAATTAGGTAAAATAACAGATTAAAATGGTAAAAAAAAGGGATATTTTATATATCCCTTATAATTTTTTATGCTTTAAGCAGAAACTCTTTGAATGTTTCGAAGTCTTTGCTTAACTCAATGCTTTTCTTTTCTCCTTTCATAAACTCTTGAAGTTTTTGAGGAATTTCAACCTCCTGTTCGATAATCTCTTCAACAGTATCTAAGAATTTTGCAGGATGAGCAGTCTCTAAAAATACACCAACCTCATCGCTTTTTAAATGTTCGGTAAGTGCTCTGTAGCCCACTGCGCCATGTGGGTCAAGTAAATAGCCTGTTTTTTTGAACGTCTCTTTTACTGTCTCTTTAATCTGCTCATCGTTGTAGCTACAACCCGAAATCTCTTTGCTTATATCTTCGTGCGACTCTCCATAAAGCTCTAAAACTCGTGCAAAGTTGCTTGGATCGCCTACGTCCATTGCGTTTGCAATTGTAGTTACCGATGGACGAGGAGAGTAAACTCCGCTGATTAGGTATTGCAAGAAAATATCATTTTTGTTATTTGCCGCTATAAACCTTGAAATTGGCAAGCCCATTTTTTTTCCGAAAAGTCCTGCAGTTATATTGCCAAAGTTACCACTCGGAACGCAAATTACAACATTTTTGTCTTTGCCTAATTTTTGCAATTGGGCATAAGCATAAAAATAGTAAAATGCTTGTGGTAAGAATCTTGCTACATTAATAGAGTTTGCTGATGTCAATTTCATGTGGTTGTTTAAATCGGCATCCATAAACGCATTTTTAACCAAGGCTTGACAATCGTCAAATGTTCCGTCAATTTCAAGTGCAGTTATATTTTGACCTAACGTAGTAAATTGGCACTCTTGAATTTTACTTACTTTGCCTTTTGGGTAAAGTACGAAAACTCTAATTCCGTCAACACCTAAAAAGCCATTTGCGACTGCACTTCCGGTATCGCCAGATGTTGCCACTAAAACGTTTACATCTTTTTCGCCCTGCTTCTTGATGAAATAACCAAGCAGACGAGACATGAATCTTCCACCAACGTCTTTAAAAGCAAGTGTCGGACCATGGTACAACTCCAAACTATATATATTGTCGTTTACATGAACTAATGGAACATCAAAATTCAATGTTTCGTAAACGATTTTTTTAAGCGATTCTGCATCAACATCTTCTCCGAAAAAAGCATCTGCCACAACATAAGCAATCTCCTGAAAAGACATATCTTTCATGTTGTTGAAAAATGAATCAGGCAAATGTTTGATAACCTCAGGCATAAACAAACCTTTGTCTGAAGCAAGTCCTTTTACAACTGCTTCTTGAAGAGTTGCTTTGTCTGCTTTTTTATTTGTGCTGTAATATAACATATCTCAAAATTTTATAATATTCAAAAGGAATGTAATCGATTTATTTCTTTCCGATTAATGTATTCATAAATTCATCACCATATAAAACTTTATAATAACCCTTCTTAACAGATTCTTCGTCATATATATTTACGTTATCGGCTTCAATTTGCGGATTGTAAATTATGAACGGAATAGGTTCAGATGTATGAGTTTTTATTCGGCATGGAGTAGGGTGGTCTGGTAATATGGCAATAGTAACAGGCTCATCCCATTTTCTAACCTCTTCGAAAATCGTCTTAACTACGAGATTGTCAAGATATTCAACCGTTTTGATTTTTAGGTCAATATCGCCTTCGTGTCCGGCTTCATCACTAGCTTCTATATGAAGATATACTAAATCATTCTTTTTTAAAGCCTCGATTGCAGCTTGTGCTTTACCTTCGTAATTAGTGTCATATAAACCTGTTGCGCCCTCTACATCAATAGATTCTAAACCGGCGTATACGCCAATACCTTTTATAAGGTCTACTGCCGATATAACAACGCCATTTTTTAAGCCATAAGTCTCAGTAATGGTTTTCATTTCAGGTTTATATCCCGGCGACCATGGCCAAATGCTATTTGCAGGGTCTTTCCCCTCTCTCTTTCTCTTGATATTTATTGGATGATTTTCTAATAGCTCTTGAGAACGCAGAATGAGTTTGTTAAGCAAAGTTGCAGTGTTAGATCGGAAGAGCACACGTCTGAACTCCAGTCACATTCAGCAATCTCGTAT
>CAMTOX010000292.1 GCA_947074225.1 uncultured bacterium | reverse complement strand
AAACCATATTGTGTTTTACCATTCATGGTTTGAGCATAAACATAGTAGTTCTCTTTGTTATCTTGTACTAACCAGCCTTTATCTTGGAACATATTAAAGTTCTCAACTGCTTTGTTATATACCTTTTCTTCATGTTCGTCTGTACCAACTGGGAAGTCAATCTCTGGCTTAATGATATGATACAACGACTTCTCGTTACCTTCTGCTTCGGCACGAGCCTCTTCTGAGTTCAATACGTCGTAAGGGCGAGATGCCACTTGTTCTACTAATTCTTGTGGAGGACGTACTCCTTTAAATGGTTTAATTACTGCCATAATTGTATGAATTGATTATTAGGTTAAGTATTCGGGTTGCCATGCATAGTAAATAACCCTAAGGGATACTACAAGTTTCAAATTGAAACTTTATTTTATACCTAGTTTATTCACTACTTTCTGCCGTCAAAGATATAGAAAAAAAGATTTTAAAAGAGATACCTTTCAATTTTTTTGATGCTAAGAAGTACTAAAAATTAGTTTGTTAAAATGTAAACTACTTCACTTTTAAAATGACACTTTAAGGCGTTTAATTAGAGCAAATAATAATCACATTGTTTAATTTTCTTCACGTTTAATTATCTATTTTCCATATTAATGGCTTTAAATTGTTACTTCAGAGCTATCTGTTTGTAATACAATAACCTCACCTTCTCGCTTAAAATAGGCATAAAGTGCAGCGTAAAACTTATGATTTGTCAATGTTTTGGCATTTGCCACCACCATTAACTTATGTCTGGCACGAGTCATGGCCACATTCATACGCCTTAAATCATTCAAGAAGCCTATTTGTCCATGTGCATTACTGCGCACTAAACTCATCATTATCACATCGCACTCTTGTCCTTGAAAACCATCAATAGTATTAATGCGAATGAGATGACGTAAACGTTTTAGTTTATACGATTTTTGAATGGCTCGTTTTAAATAATACTTTTGAGCCCGATAGGGGGTAATAATTCCAAAATCTATTCCCTCATCTAAAACCCTATGTATTCCAAATCCATGCACATATTCCTCTAATTGCTTAACTAAAGCATCGGCCTCTTGACTATTCATTCGCCCATAATCTTGATTCAACACCCGTTCCGGATAATCGTTTTCAGAGGTATCAAACCATGTTAATCTTTTTTCATAATCAATGAAGGGTCGCGAATCCACTCCTTTGGCAGTATGTAAACGCCCTTCGTAAAACCACTCGGAACTAAAGCGCATTAAATCACTATGCATTCGGTACTGATCGGTAAGTAAAACCACTGCCTCACGATGCTTTTCTAACACACGTTCCATTAATGTTTTTGACAATATAGAATTTGGTGCAAAGTCCGATTTTATGGTGGGTGGCAATTGCCAATGATCGCCAGCCATTACCACACGGTTAGCTTTACAAATTGCCACCATACAAGCCGGTTCTGTTGCTTGAGCGGCCTCATCAATAAATAAAGTAGAAAAGTGCATCTGTTCCAAAAGGGGAGAACCGGCACCTATTAAAGTAGAGGCTATGATTCTATTTTGTGAAAACAAGTCGGTCATTATCCGATGCTCCAACTCATAACCACGTTCGCGCAGCTGCTCTATCTTATCGTAATCGTTCAAGCGTCTACCTTGTTGTTGCATGCGTCTAATCGTGCGTCGCACACTCCATAACTCTATATAGAGTGGGTGTCGTTCAAACTGCCCTTCGTAAGTATGTTCCAACAACGTATCGTCAACACGCAGTGGATTACCTATGCGTAGAACCGACAAGCCTCGATCAATAAGCTGACGCGAAATCCAATCTACGGCAATATTACTCTGTGCAGATACCAAAACCTGATTCTCACGTCTGAGAGTCTCGCTAATAGCATCTAATAATGTGGTGGTTTTGCCTGTTCCCGGAGGTCCATGAACCACAGCCACATCTTTAGCCTGCAATACTTTCTGCACAGCCATATTTTGCGATCTATTTAGCCAAGGGAAACTTGGAGCATGAGCGGTGTGCCATTGTGTAGCTTCAGAGCCCATAAGCACCTCACGCAGGTGAGCTAATCGTCCAGAATCGCACGCTTCAACACGCTTCAACGCCTCAAACTGTAGACGGTAGCTGCGTTCGTCAAACTCTAACTGTACACCCATAACCTCTTGATCAAACCACAAAGAGGCATCGTCCATGCTATTTAAAGCCACAACCATACGCTCATTATCAACATAACTAACCTTACCCGAACGTTTACCATAACAAATATCGCCTTTGGCATTTTGGGTAAAATAAACCACCGGTCGGCCATACTCAAAAGCATGTTCTATTTCGGTATCACCCTGTCTTTGCAGTTCAACTATTGGTTGATTTAATGCATTATAACCTTTACTAATTGAACGACATGGATACCAGCACTCACCTCGATCAATACGTTTCTGCAAACTCTTCTTATCGCGCATCTTCTCATAACTCTGCTTCTCAAAAAGATACTCTTTTTGAAGTGCCTGCGTCAATGCCAATATATGTTTGCGGCTCTCGGCCGAACATTTTTCAATCTTCATATTGCAAAAGTAACTATAAAGAAGCAATTGGCATAGGGAGAGTTTAATAAATGATATCTACAATAAGTAAGCAGTAGTAAAGCAATATGTAAACCAATGCACAACACAATTATAATAGGTGTAGAACTTTATTGAATACCACACTTGGTTACAGAATAGCAGAATACCCACTATGTTTTACTGTCTCATCCAACGCTTTTAAACAGATAAAACTAACTATTATAAATAGGTAATAGCAAACAATACAATTACAAATGCTTTTATATAATGAATAAACTCAATTATAAAGCAATAAGAGAGAATGGGGTAGTGGGATTAGATTCTAAAAATTAGCCCAAACTATTGGTAAATAGAAATATACACCATAATTATCTATATCATTTCAAACGAATAGCACACAATCGTTGACAATTTTAATATTACTAAATCTAATTTTGGTTTAGGGATTATATCTTCAGATAATATAAAGAGTCATCTCATAGCAAAGTGCTATCAAAGAGGAACAAAAGAGGGATTAAATAGGGACCAAAGTCGGATACTAGATCCGACTTTGGTCCCTATTTAACCCCTGTTAATAGATAGTTTCAAGCATAAATAGCATCTAAAAAGAAATGAAATCTCAACAGAATTATCAAAACATAATAAGCGTGATGTAAATAAATAGTAGAAGCAGAAGAGTGTTATTAGAAGAGTGTATTAAAAATTGACGATTTACATAGTAATTTTGTGAAAGTTTCAATTTAAATTTACC